>JALWLM010000530.1 GCA_027084145.1 Crocinitomicaceae bacterium
GAAAAAAGAATGAAACTATTTTATAAAAGATGAAATGAGATTGAAAATTTATACTTTTGCATTAAATTATACTAAATAAAAAGATATAAAATGGTGAGCACTAAAATAAAGCCGGGAGTAATCACCGGAGATGGAGTACAAGAAATATTTCGTATAGCAAAAGAAAAAGGATTTGCTTTACCTGCAGTAAATGTGACTTCTACAAGTACAGTTAACGCTGTAATGGAAACTGCATCAATGATGAATTCACCTGTCATCATTCAGTTTTCAAGAGGAGGAGCTCAATTTTTTGCAGGAAAAGGATTGGATGATGACGATTTTCAAGCTGGTATTTTAGGAGCGGTTTCAGGAGCAAAACATGTTCATACATTGGCTGAAAAATATGGTGCAACGGTTATTTTACACACCGATCATGCTGCAAGAAAGTTGTTGCCTTGGGTAGATGGTTTATTAGAGGCATCGGAAGAATTTTATAAAACACACGGAAAACCTTTATATAGTTCTCATATGATTGATTTATCCGAAGAGCCTTTGGAGGATAATATAGAGACTTGTAAAAGATATTTGGAGAGAATGAGTAAGATGGGAATGACCTTGGAAATTGAGTTAGGAATTACAGGAGGGGAAGAAGACGGGGTAGATAATACGGGAATAGACTCTTCAAAGTTATATACACAACCAGAAGAGGTGGCTTATGCTTATGAAGAATTAATGAAGGTTAGCCCAAGATTTACGATTGCAGCATCTTTTGGGAATGTTCACGGAGTCTATAAACCGGGAAATGTAAAATTAACACCAAAGATATTGGATAACTCTCAAAAATATATTGAGGAAAAGTTCAATACAGATTCTAAACCTGTAAATTTTGTTTTCCATGGAGGGTCAGGTTCTTCTTTAGAGGAAATCAGAGAGGCTATTGATTATGGTGTTGTTAAAATGAATATCGATACGGATTTGCAATTTGCTTTTACGGAAGGAGTAAGAGATTATATCATCAATAAAATCGATTATTTAAGAACACAAGTAGGAAATCCTGAAGGGGAAGACTTACCAAATAAAAAATATTATGATCCAAGAAAATGGTTAAGAGAAGGAGAGTTATCGTTTATAAGACGATTAGAACGATCTTTCTCGGATTTGAATAATGTAAATACGATGCCATTTTTTGAATAAAGTATAAAAATATGAGTTGGTTTAAAAGAAATAAAGAAGGAATAACAACTTCTACAACAGAAAAAAAAGAAACTCCGGAAGGGTTGTGGCAAAAATGTTCGAATTGTAAAACAATATTTGCTACGGATGATTTAAAAAACAATCTTTATGTCTGTAATAGATGTAATCATCATGAGCGAATAGGCTCAGAAGAATATTTCCAAATCATCTTCGATGAAGGGAAATATAAAGAATTGAATCCAAACGTAACACCTGTAGATTCTTTGAAGTTTGAAGATACAAAGAAATATATCGATCGAATAAAGGCAACACAAAAGAAAACAGGGTTGAAAGATTCGATTCGAACAGCACATGGGAAATTGAAAGGAGAAGATCTTGTTATTGCTGCAATGGACTTTTCTTTCATCGGAGGTTCAATGGGATCTGTAATGGGAGAAAAAATTGCAAGAGCGATTGATTATGCAATTAAAAAGAAGTCTCCTTTTATGATTATTTCAAAATCAGGAGGAGCGAGAATGATGGAGGCTGGTTTGTCTTTAATGCAGATGGCTAAGGTCTCAGGAAAATTAGTGCAATTAGCAGAAGCAGGATTGCCGTATATTTCTTTTTTGACAGACCCTACAACAGGAGGGGTAACAGCATCTTTCGCAATGTTGGGAGATATTAATATCGCAGAACCGGATGCTTTAATCGCATTTGCAGGACCAAGGGTTGTTAGAGAAACAATTGGTCGTGATTTACCCGACGGATTCCAAAAATCTGAGTTTGTCTTTGAGCATGGATTCTTAGATTATATTGTAGAAAGAAAGGATTTAAGGGATACTTTAGCACTATCTTTAGAATTGTTTAGAAAATAATTCTAAAAATAAATAAGGAAAGTTAGAATTAATTATATAACTTTGCACCGCCGAAGGTCGGCTACATAAAAACCATTTAAATAATGTTGGAATGTATTTAGATTCAGAAAAAAAGAAAGAAATTTTTGCGAAACATGGAGGTAAAGCAGAGAACACAGGTTCTCCGGAAGGACAGATAGCTTTATTTACATATAGAATTTCGCACCTTACAGAACACTTAAAGAAAAATCGTAAGGATTACAGAACACAAAGAGGATTACAACTTTTAGTAGGTAAACGAAGAAAGTTGTTAGATTATTTGAAAGCAAAGGATATTGAAAGATATCGTGCTATTGTAAAAGAATTGGGATTACGTCGTTAATTCTTTTACGGTACAAAACATATTAAAAAAAGGGGGGCAATCGAATTCGTTCGACTTGCCCTTTTTTATACAAAAAGTAAATAAAAACAAATAGAAATGAACGTGATTAACAAATCCATCATTACCGGAGGAAAAGAAATTTCCATTGAGACAGGAAAACTTGCAAAGCAAGCTGACGGTTCGGTAGTGTTACGAATGGGAGACACAATGATTTTAGCGACAGTTGTAGCTAACAAAGAAGCAAGGGAAGGAGTTGATTTTCTTCCGCTTACAGTAGATTATAAAGAAAAATTTGCAGCAGACGGAAGGATTCCGGGTGGTTTTTTCAGAAGAGAAGCCCGTCCTTCCGAAAGAGAAATTTTAGTGATGCGAATTGTAGATAGAGCACTTCGTCCACTTTTTCCGGATGACTTTCATGCAGAAGTACAAGTCATGTTACAATTGATTTCATACGATGGTATCAATAGTCCGGATGCTTTAGTTGGATTTGCTGCATCTTCTGCAATAGCAGTTTCAGACATTCCATTTAATGGACCAATGTCAGAAGTACGCGTAGGAAGGGTAGATGGAGAGTATATTATCAATCCTACTTTAGAAGAAATAGAGAAGTCAGATGTTGATTGTATTATTGCCGGAACAATTGATAATATCATGATGGTGGAAGGTGAGATGCAAGAGATACAAGAAGATGAATTGGTAGATATTATTAAAGTGGCACATGAAGCAATCAAAGAACAATGTCAATTTCAGTTAGATTTAGCTGCAGAAGTTCCTACTTCGTCTCCTAAAAGAGAATATTGTCATGAAGACCATAATGAAGAGGTTCGTAAACAAGTAATGGACTTTGCTTTAGAAAAATGTAAAGAAGTAGCAAGACAAGGAATTGCAGATAAAGCAAAGAGAGCTAAAATGTTCGGTGAAATAAAAGAAGAATTAATCGTAAGTTATTCGGAAGAGGATTTACAAGAAGTAGCAAAGTATATTCCTGTTTACTTCAAAGAGGCCATGAAGAAAGCGGTAAGAGACGTGATGCTTAATGAAGGGAAACGATTAGATGGAAGAAAATTTGACGAAATAAGACCGATTTGGTGTGAAGTAGATTATTTACCTTCAGCACATGGTTCGGCTATTTTTACAAGAGGAGAGACTCAAGCATTGATGTCCCTGACTTTAGGAGGTAAAATGGATGAACAAATGATTGATGATGTAACATTTAAAGGAACAGAATCTTTTATGTTACATTATAATTTTCCGCCATTTTCAACCGGGGAAGCGAGACCTATCAGAGGGACGTCAAGGAGAGAAATAGGTCATGGAAATCTTGCTTTGAGAGCACTAAAACCAATTCTTCCTGAAGATAATCCGTATACGATTCGCTTGGTTTCTGAAATATTAGAATCAAATGGTTCTTCTTCTATGGCGACTGTTTGTTCAGGAACATTAGCGTTAATGGATGGAGGGATTCAAATAAAAGCACCTGTTTCCGGAATAGCAATGGGACTTATTGCTGAAGAAGGGAAATTTGTTGTATTGTCAGATATATTAGGAGATGAAGATCACTTGGGAGATATGGACTTTAAAGTGACGGGAACAGAAAAAGGAATCACTGCTTGCCAAATGGATATTAAAGTTGATGGTCTTCCTTATGAAGTGTTAATCGAAGCGTTGCATCAAGCGAAAGGTGGAAGGTTACACATCTTGAATGAAATGATGAAAACAATTTCTGAACCAAGAAAAGAATTGAAACCTAAAGCCCCTCGTATTGAACAGTTTGAAGTGCCAAATGATGCTATCGGAGCAATTATAGGTCCCGGCGGAAAGATTATTCAACAGTTACAAAAAGACACAAACACAACCATTACAATTGAAGAATTGGAAAATGGAAACGGAAGAGTTCAAATTCTTTCTACAGATGCAGCAGGAATGGATGCAGCAAAAGAAGCAGTTCGATTAATAGCATTTCCTCCGCAAGTAGAAGAGGGAAAAGTTTATAAGGGAAAAATTAAATCTCTTCAGGCTTACGGTGTGTTTGTAGAAATTGTACCCGGAACAGACGGACTGATCCATATTTCTGAATTTGCTCATGAACGAATTAATAAGATGGAAGATGTTTGTAAAGAAGGAGATGAAGTAGAATTTAAAGTTGTAGGAAAAGATCCTAAAACAAGAAAATGGAAATTATCCAGAAAAGTACTTCTTCCAAAACCTGAGAAAAAAGAGCTTGATTAACATCATAATATATATGTAAAAAAACAGTTTCGATTTATCGGAGCTGTTTTTTTTAAGTACTTTTGAGTAAAATAAAACAAGAGAATAAATGATTGATAGTGTGTTAATCTTGTTGCTGGGTTTAATCGTATTAATTGTAGGGGGAGATTTTTTAGTTAAAGGGGCAGTAGTTGTTTCAAGAAAATTGAAAATTTCATCATTGGTGATAGGAATGACAGTTGTTGCATTTGGTACTTCTGCACCGGAACTTTTGGTGAGTATGAAAAGTGCATTTGAAGGAAATCCCGGAATAGCTATCGGAAACGTTGTCGGTTCAAATATCGCAAATATTGCTCTTGTTTTGGGGTTGGCAGTTATTATTTTACCAATTTCGGTTGATTCAGAAACAAAAAAAGTCGATTATCCGATGATGTTGTTTGCAACACTTTTGACAAGCATTTTTTGTTTAGATTATAAAATCTCTTTTTATGAGGGAGCTTTCATGTTTGGATTGCTAATCTTTTTTATCACAAGAATGATTTTGGATTCAAGAAAAAAAGAAAAAGCAAGATTAGAAGCATTAGAGGATGAATTTAAAGATCTGGAAAACATCTCTTCATGGAAAATTAGCATCTATTTAATGCTAGGGTTTTTAGGATTGTATTTTGGAGCAGAATGGTTTGTTAAAGGATCGGTAGAACTCGCAGAAGTATTGTTAGAGACAAATCCTAATAGAGATGTTATTATAGGCGTTACAGTTGTTGCATTTGGGACTTCTGCACCTGAATTAGTAGCCTCAGTGATGGCTGCTATTAGAAAAGAATCAAACATATCAGTTGGAAATATTATAGGTTCTAATATTTTTAATTTATTTGCTGTCTTGGGATTGACTTCTACAGTGAAAGAAATGCCTATTTCTGAGGAACTTTTAGAGTTTGATTTGCCTTGGATGATTTTCATTTCAGTACTATTGTTATTAATGATCTATTTTGGAAATAAATTAACCAGATTTAAAGGAGGGATATTATTTATATCTTACCTTACTTATATAGGAATGATACTTTATCAATTATAAAAATGAAATATTATAATAATATATTAGAAACTATAGGAAATACGCCTTTAGTAAAAATTAATAAACTTTGTAAAGACGTTGATGCTTTAGTTTTAGCAAAAGTAGAAACGACAAACCCCGGGAATTCTGTCAAGGATCGAATGGCGGTTCAGATGATTGAAGATGCTGAGAAAGAGGGATTATTAAAGCCCGGAGGAACCGTTATCGAAGGAACATCAGGAAATACGGGAATGGGATTGGCGTTAGCTTGTATAGCAAAGGGATATCGTTTGATTTGTGTTTTAAATGACAAGCAAAGTAAAGAAAAGATGGATATGTTGAGAGCTGTTGGAGCTGAAGTTCATGTTTGTCCTACAAATGTATCTCCGGATGATCCAAGGTCTTATTACTCTGTTTCAAAAAGATTAGCAGAAGAAATCCCGAATTCATGGTATGTAAATCAATATGACAATCCTTCAAATGCAAAGGCACATTATTTATCAACAGGTCCTGAAATTTGGGAGCAGACAGAAGGTAAAATAACTCATTTTGTGGTAGGGGTCGGAACAGGAGGAACAATTTCAGGGGTTGGTAAATTTTTAAAAGAAAAAAATCCGAATATTAAGATATGGGGAATTGATACTTATGGCTCAGTGTTTAAAAAATATCATGAAACAGGCATCTTTGATGAGAATGAAATATACCCGTATGTGACGGAGGGAATAGGCGAAGATATTCTTCCTAAAAATGTTGATTTTTCTGTAATCGATGGTTTTGAAAAAGTAACTGATAAAGATGCAGCAGTTTATCAAAGAAGACTGGCTCGAGAGGAAGGGATTTTTGTAGGAAACTCTGCGGGGGCTGCAATTAAAGGGGTTCTACAATTGAAAAAACATTTTAAGAAAGATGATGTTGTAGTTGTTTTATTTCATGATCACGGTTCTCGTTATGTAGGGAAAATGTTTAATGATGATTGGATGAGGGAAAGAGGTTTCTTAGAAGAAGAAATTTTAACTGCGGGAGATTTAATCAAAAAACACGGTGATTCCCCATTGGTTACTGTATTTTCTGAAGAGTTGGTATCTCATGCAATAGAAAGAATGAGAAAATATAATATATCTCAAATTCCGGTATTAAGAGACGGACGTTTTGTCGGGGCATTAGAGGATGTAAAAGTTTATCAAGCTTTGTTAGAAGATCCTTCTTTAAGAGATGCTCCAATTACAAAGTTGATGACAGCTCCTTATCCGGAAGTAGATGAAGTAACAAGTATTGATGAATTATCAAGATTAATTAATAAAGATAACCCTGCTGTATTAGTGCGTTTGAATGCGGGAGGATATCATATTGTAACTCGACAAGACTTAATTGCAGCAATATAAGCATGAAGATTGTTATCATTGGTCCGGCGTATCCATTCAGGGGAGGAATTGCTTCCTTGAATGAACGTTTAGCTAAAGAGTTACAAAAGCAAGGACATGAAGTAATCATTTACACTTTTACACTTCAGTATCCTAATTTTCTGTTCCCGGGAAAAACACAATATTCGGAAGATAAACCACCTGAAAATTTAAAAATTATTCGTTTGATTAATTCGGTAAATCCTTTTAATTGGATAAAATCAGGTTTGAAAATCAGGAAAGAAAAAGCAGATTTGGTGATATCCAGGTTTTGGCTTCCTTTTATGGGACCATCGTTAGGAACTATTTTACGAATTGCTTCTTTTCGTCGAAAAACCCGAATATCATCGATTACAGATAACATAATTCCCCATGAGAAACGAATTGGAGATTTTATTTTTTCAAAATATTATGTTGGTGCGAATGATGAATTTTTGGTCATGTCTCAAGCTGTTAAAGAAGATTTAAGAAAATTTACTAAAACGAAGAAAATTCAATTTTGTCATCATCCTGTTTATGATAATTATGGCGAAATTTTACCCAAAGAAGAAGCTAGAAGATATTTGAAATTAAACCCTGTAGGAAGATATGTTTTATTTTTTGGAATCATACGGGCATACAAAGGATTAGACTTATTGTTAAAAGCAATGAAAAATGAAACAATCAAGGAGTTAGGGATTCAATGTATCATTGCCGGAGAATACTACGAAGATAAGCAGAAATATGAAGATTTAATTGATTCACTATGTATTAGAGAACAGTTAGTGATAAAGACTCATTTTATTCCTAATGATGAGGTTAAATACTATTTTAGTGCAGCTGATTTAGTTGTACAACCCTATAAAACAGCAACGCAAAGTGGTATTTCTCAATTAGCATATTATTTTGAAAAGCCCATGGTGGTCACTAAAGTCGGAGGCTTACCCGAAATTGTAGATCATCAAAAAAATGGTTATGTTGTACATCCGAGAGAAAACGAAGTAGCGAAAGCTATTATAGAGTTTTATGAAAAAGGAAAGGAACAAGAATTTGTTGAAAATGTAAAAAAAAGGAAAAAGGATTTTTCTTGGGAATCATTTGTGTCTAAAATCTTGTTGGAATAAAAGTATTCGTCTATTTGTTATTGAGGTCTTCTTCATTAAGATTTTTCCATTATATTTAGAGACGTTCAAAAAAAAATATTTATGATTACAGAACAGGAACAACAAAAAAAAATAAGGCAACAAATAGGGTATCTTTTTGAAAAAGAGTTGCTTCAAGAAATATTTAATGTTGGAAAGACAAAAAAAGTTCCTATGGATTCGACAATTTTAGAACCCGGAGAGTCACTTTTGTATATTCCTTTTATTATTGATGGTTCAGTTAAGGTTTCAAGAGAAAATGAAGATGGAGAAGAATTCTTGTTATACTATATCGAAAGGGGAGATACTTGTGCAATGACTTTACAGTGTTGTGTAAAAAACTCTAAAAGCGAAATAAAAGCAACGGCAATAGAAGAATCGGAAATTTTACTAATACCCAATCGCTATATGGAGGTTTGGTTAGGTAAATACATTTCATGGAGAAATTATATTTTAGATAGCTATCATTATCGGTTATCAGAAATGATGGAAACAATTGATTCTATTGTTTTTATGCGGTTGGATGAGCGTTTAGAGAGATATTTGAAAGATCATGCAAAATTGTTAGGGTCATTAGAAATTAATTTGACGCATCAACAAATAGCAGAAGATTTACATTCATCTAGAGTTGTTATATCTCGGTTATTAAAACAAATGGAGAGAAACGGAATGATTCAAATTCAAAGAAATAAAATTGTATTGAGCTCAATATAGAAAAAAGAATTTTTCGAGTAGATTTATGAAATATAAG
>JALWLM010000531.1 GCA_027084145.1 Crocinitomicaceae bacterium
AAAACAACATGATTGTCTTCCGTTCCCCTTATAAAAAGAAAGCCTTTTTCTGGCTTCATAACCGTTAAAGGATTATAGAGATCACCTTTTCTGGCTAGAACATCACCTTTTGGTGTTTTAATATCATGCTCAATGATAAGACTGGGGTCATGATAAAAGGAGCGTTCTTGAACTGTATTTTGAACACCTTCCACTGCCTTAGGGGTTTTAAATCCATCTTTAATTTTGCTTTGCCACTGATGCTTTAAATCCTCTAGCTTTCCCGCTTCTTCATACAACTGAAGACGTTTTTTGAAAACCTTTATCATATTTTCTTCTTCTACAGAAAAAACTGGACCAAAGGTGCCAAGATCTATGGTTTCGGCATTTAAGAAAAAGGACGTTAACAACCATAGGAAGAGTACTAGAAAATTTGCCATGCTTTCCCCCTTATCTGTTGATGTGACACAAACCCGAAGGACTGATAACGCGAATCATAAGATCGTACGTGATCAATGGCATTCGGTTAATAACATGTGTTATATATACTAAGAGGATATACGTTAATGCAGAAAATAATCTATGAGCGATAAAGAGAACAAAAAGTGGCTAGAGATTCAAAACATTATTAATGATGAATGCCTAAAACATGACGTTATATGGAAAAAAAGACAAAGAGTACTAAATACTAAAATCATTATACTTCTCATATTTAAACTTATTCTAAATAAAAAGAACCAAGGTCTGCCAAGCTGTTTGTGTGAATTTTGGAATAAATGTGAAGAAAATGATATCGAATTACCACAAAAAAAAGCTATTTCAGCTTCTTCATTTTGTGAAGCACGCCAAAAGGTTCCTGAAAACATATTTAAAGTACTTAGTAAGAAAATATTAAATCATTCTCCAAAAGATAATTTATGGAAGGGGCATAATGTTTTTGCAGTCGACGGATCAAGGGTTAATTTGCCACGCAGGCTTAAAGATTATGATTTTCCTATTTACGATGCTGATAGAAGACACTATCCTCAAGGCCTATTAAGTTGCTTATATAATGTATTGAATAAAACCGTTCATGACTTTGATTTTGTTTCTCATATGAATGAACGAACGTGTGCTATAGAGCATTTAAAATCCATATCATCTTCTGATATTGTTCTTTTTGATCGCGGTTATTTTAGTTATTTACTGCTTCATTCCTGTATCCAAAGTGGCGTTCATCCTATTTTTCGCCTTCAATTGGGTACAGTAAATAAACAAATTTCTACATTTAATGACAGTGGTAAAACAGATGAAATTATTGATTATATTCCATCAACCACCGTCTTGCATGATTTAAAAAAGCAGGGATATATTCTTCAAAAGCAACCTTTAAAAATGAGGTTAATAAAAGTCTTTATAAACGGAGAACCCTATATTTTTGGTACAACATTACTGGATCAAGAACGTTATAAGGCAAATGATTTTTCTGCTCTTTATCATGAAAGATGGATGATAGAAGAACTGTATAAAATATCAAAAAACATAATGGAGATAGAAAATTTTCATTCAAAAACAGAACGTGGCATTCGTCAAGAAATATATGCACACCTTTTGCTTATAAATATTTCGCGTTTTTGTGAGCAACAAGCAAATGAAAAATTGCCACCAATGAACAAGGAAGATTCTAAAAAATTAGAGGAAGACAAGGTCTATAAGCTTTTTAACTCAAAATCAATGTTTAATATTAATTTTAAGAATTGTTTAATTACTGTTGCAAGACAATTAGAAGTTCTTGTATTGAGCACTGGTGCTGCAATAAAAAATTGTTTTTCAAAAATGATAGAGCAAATTTCAAGAGTACGGCAAAAAATTAGGCCGAAAAGGTCATATCCTAGAATTTCTCATAAACCCCAAAGAAAATGGCAAATTAAGGGACACTCTATCAATGCTTACCATTAACCGAATGCCATTGCATTAAGCATGCCCACCGAAATATGGCAGATTACCTTCATGTAACCCCATATTGTGCATGCATTTCTTC
>JALWLM010000532.1 GCA_027084145.1 Crocinitomicaceae bacterium
TCAAAGGTCTCCTCAGGGCCACCCGATATAAGAAGAGCCAGATTTCTGCAAGGGACAGGCGGGAAAACATAAGGGGGTTTTTCGAAGCAATCGATGAAATAGAAGTGGAGGGAACAGTTCTCCTGGTGGACGATGTTATTACCACGGGCTCCACGATGGCAGAAGCCAGCGATGTCCTGTACAGAGCTGGCCATAAGAAGGTCGTGGGTATCACGGCTGCCGGAAAAGTGTAAGCCCGCCTCCCCCATCAATCTTAATAATTCATATCAATCCCCTGTTCCTCGGGTTCGGCCCCTCCGGGGCCGGGCCTGTAAAAGATATAAGTCCATACATGGCAAAAAACACTTCCATCAAAAAATTCCCACAGACAGACAGGCATGGAGACCCATACTTTATTTAATCAGATTACAGTGGATTCAGGAGGCTGTAAAATTGTTTCTGTTAAAATCGATGTTTGTTGTGAGGGATGGGATGTTCGAGTGCAGGAGCGGTAAGATTAAGCCTTTTTAAAAGTGTAGATAATGAGCAAGAATAAAATAGCTCCAAATATCATAGACAACAGCCAGGGGCGAGAACTCATTAGAGTGATAAAAGATCAGCTCAAAAAATCAAAAGAAGCAAAATTTGCCATAGGATATTTCTTTCTATCTGGTTTTAATCTAGTAAAAGATGATTTTCCTGAAAACATCGAACGGATTCCATTCTTAAAATTAGTAATTGGAAATGAAACAACATACCCTACGAAAGAAGAACTGGTTACAGGATATAATTTAAGAGAACTTCTTAAGCAGAAAATGATTGAGGACTTGCAGAAAACAAAACTTACTGAAGAACAGATAAACCAACTAAAAGAACTAAAGGAATTTATAGCTAGAAACATAATTGATGTAAAACTGTTTGAAAAGTCGCGATTGCATGCAAAATTATATTTATTTCTAACAAAACCAGAAGAGGCATACGGATCCCCGGGTCTTGCGGTAGTTGGTTCTTCTAACTTTACTGCTGAAGGACTGACCAAAAATAAAGAATTAAATGTTCTACTGACTTCGAGAGAGGAGGTACTTTATCTCAATGGGTGGTTTGATACACTTTGGGAAGAAGCCATTGAATTTAGAGAAGATTTATTGAAAGTGATCGATCTATCTGGAGTGCTGCCGGATAGTCCTTATCCCAAAATTGGCCAACTCATAGATCCACAAACTTTGTTTAAATATTTGGTCTATAGATGGTTTGAGGGGCGTGTTCTTAACTTATTAAAAAGAGACATCCTTATGGAATTTCAACTGGTTGGTGTGGTGAATGCGACAAATATAATGAACTTCTATAATGGTGTTATTCTGGCTGATTCTGTAGGACTTGGAAAGAGTTTTATGGCTGGTGCAATAATCGAAGAATTCCTGAATAAAAAACATCCAACATGGGTAAGAGAAAACAAAGAACCAGCAGTTTTGCTTATTTTACCTCCTTCAATAATCCCCCAATGGGAAGAATTATTAACAAGTGGCTATTACTTTTTGGAAGAAAATATTAAGAAGAACATCAAAAATGCAGATAATCACAAGATATACGAGATATATGATGGGCAAGGAGAACATTTAATTGGCAAAATTATGTTTTTATCTCTCGGTATTTTCCAGAATATGAAGGAAGCGGAATTAAAAAGGTTAGCTGAAGAATTTGACCTTTATATTATAGACGAAGCCCATAAATATAGAAACAGAAATACGAATAGATGGAAGAATATCAGAAAGTTGCAGAAGAAGGACGACGGATTTCCTAACAAATTTTTGCTTCTCACTGCTACACCACTTAATAACTCAATAGAAGATATTTTTAATCTGATAAGACTATTTACAGATGATACGTTTGCTCCATTCAGAATCAAGGGCATCCCGATAACAGAACTAATAAAAAAATATAGAGCTTTGAAGAAAGAACTTCAGAAAAAAAATGATGATAGAATTAAGAAAGAACTTAAGAAAGTCGCTACAGAAATTAAACAAAAAATTCTGGATGAAATCATGGTTCTCAGAACTAGAAAATATATTATGGAACAATTCAAGGATTTAAAAATCAATGGAAAACCGCTAATATTCAAGGATCCAAAACCTTACAGTTTAGACTATTCTCCTTTTTACACAACGAAGTACAGAAGACTTATCAAAACAGTAGAAGAAAACTTTGAAAAAATTGTATTTGAATACACGAAACTTTATGGCACCAGATATGTTGTTTTTGAAGAGGAAACGATTGATGAAGAGGAAGGGAAGAAGCATTATATAGAGGTTGCAGACCTATTCAAATTACTTTTGGGAAAAAGACTTGAGAGTGGGATATATTCATTTGAAACAACACTTAAGAGAATTTACGAAAAAGAAAAGATATTCTACACTTTGTTTAAAAGCCAAATGGATTCAATTTTAACTCATGAACATTTAAAAGATCTAATAAGGGCATCAGCTGAGAAAGCCGGGATAGATAAGGAACTTGAGGAGATACAAGAAGAATATAACATTGAGGAGGAAAATCAAGAGACATGGTTTGATAGGGTTGTCAGAATACTCCTTGAATACGCAGAAGAGCTGAAAGAAGAGGGGAAAGATTATACCGAGATAGAACTTTTGAAATTAGGACTTAGAAAGGTGCTTGATAATTTAGAGAATGATCTAAAAGCAATGGACAATATCTTCTCAGAACTGGATAGGTTAAAAGAAATGGAAAGCGGAGAGTATAAAGTCATTGGGAAAATTCCAAGGCAGCTCGAAGATATTATAGCTCTTCCTATTTACTCTTATAAAGACGAACCCAAACTTGAAGCTCTAAAACAGATTTTAGGTAACCTTTCCTTTAAATCCGAAGCCTTAAAGGATGCTCCTTTATTGAATGGTAAAAAGATACTTATATTTACTCAGTACAAAGATACTGCATATTATTTGTATCATAATCTTCTGCATTGGATAGAGAATGAGACAAATCTCCACACATGGCTTAAAGACCCTGAGAGGAATAGAATTAAAATTGGACTTGTAACAGGAGATACTGACACTTCTACAAAAATCAATTACCTGAAGAGATTTGCTCCGCAAGCAAATAATGGATTCGAAGAAGTTAGAAAATTTGGAGAAATAGAAATACTTATTTCAACCGATGCCCTTAGTGAGGGTGTTAATCTTCAGGATGCCGACGCTGTAATAAATTATGATCTACCTTGGAACCCAATGGTAATAGTTCAGCGGGTAGGAAGGGTAAATAGAATCGGCAATGAAAAAGATGTACATGTGGTAAACTATATTCCTTCTGATGAAATTGAGGTTATTGTTGGAGTTTTAAGAAAACTAAAAGAAAAAATTAGAGATATAACTTTAATAGTTGGCAAAGATGTTAAAATCTTAACTCCTGATGAAGAAATAAGTATTGAAACATTTGGAGAGAAAATAAAAGATATTTCAAAACTCTCGGTTACAGAACTTGAACAATATGGCATTTCAGAGGATTTCAAGCAATTCATTCCCGGAGGAATTCCCCCTGAACAGTTAGATGAGTATAAGCTTTTGAACATTGTTCAATATGAGCTTGGATATTCGGTAGAAGACTTTGAAGATGTAAGGAATATGAAGGGTGGCCCTTACTACTCATTCATAAACGGTGAGGATAGAGTAATAAGTATCTACGAGTTCTACCGCGGTAAATATAAGATAATGAAAAAGATTATGAGTATCTCAAAGAATGGAGAAATTAAATACGAAACACCTCTTGTTTTTCTCAATCTCATTAAAAGAAGACAGAAAAGCCCGCAGAAAATAGAAGCCGCAATAGAAAATCTGAAGAAGATGAAGGAGGAAACTGAGAGAATAGTTGAGGAGCTTAAAGAAAAATATCAGCAGGAACAAAAAGGATTCCTGTATAATCTTTATAATGCCCTTCTGGTTGAAAGAGCAAAAGCGGCAGAAATTAAAAGAGAATTTAAGATAGTTATGACAGCATTACAGACAATACCATATTATCTCTATTCACGGGAGGTCAAACCACTTCTTACAGAGAAAGGACTCATTGAAATGAGCAGGGACAATGTAATCATAAAAGACTTCAAAGGAACCGTTGAAACTCTTTATCAATTTTTCCGGGAAAAAGGGCTTACTGATATAGAATCTCTGAAAACCAGAGTAAAACATGTGGGGTGGTATTATGAAATCTGAAGTAAGAAAACTAATAGAAAAAAGCTTGAAAGATTACAAAATAAAGACAATCAAGATTTCGAATAAAGAATATACTCTTTATATTGTTCCAGAACTCAGCGATGAAGATCTCAATATTTTTGAAGGGTTTTTGCTTGTTGATACAAAAAGTAAATCAGAATTATCTTTCCTTAAAGGCAAATACAAACCACCTGTAAGCGGATATGCTCCGAGAATTGGATTGATATTCTACGATGGACGTCTTCTCATAAAAGATTACAGGCGAAACAGACATATCATAAGAACATTACATAAAATCAACAAAACCTTCATCAATAAACTTAAGAAAGCTTTAACCGAGCCAACAGAGGAGAACTTCAATAAATTATTTGATAGAACAGATGTTATTGATGAATTCTATGAACTCTTCAAAAAATCAAGAGAATATCTGCTGAAAAATATATCTGGTATTACAGAAGAAGAAAAGAGAGAGGAATTTGTTGATAACTTCATGATGCAGATGCTCACCCTATGGTATTTGCAGGAAAGAGAATTTTTCAATAAGGATAAAAACTATTTTATTACCAAGTTTAAAGAACTAAAACAGAAAAAGTTCGGTAATGAGTTCAAAAATTATTACGAATTTTTAACCTACTTCTTTGATAAGATAAGCAATAACATTGGCAAGCAGTATTATAAAGACGATAAAGTTGGAAAAGTTGTAGTTGTTGGCCCTGCTGTCTTCATAAACGGAGAGCAGAAAAAAGCCATATCTATCCCTGATAAATGCTTCTACAAAGATGGAATGACAGATATTTTGATTAACACCCCTCCTAAAAAGGTAGGCGATGAAGTTCCGCTCTTAAATCTATTTGAAAGCAGAGACTGGACTGAAGGAAATATTGATGAGTTTGTGCTTGGTGCACTTTATGAAAAACTGATGACTTATGACAGAAGAAAAAAGACAGGATCCTATTACACGCCGGAAGAAATAACCTCATATATCTGCAAAAATACAATAGAGCCATATCTTGTGGACAAAATAAATGAGAGATTCAGAAAGAGGTTTGAGACAATAGATCAAGTAATCGAGAGCAACGATAAGGATATCCTCTTATATCTTTTTGAGCAACTGAAAGAAATAAAGATTCTCGATCCCGCCGTTGGTTCGGGACATTTTCTTGAAAGCGCTATAAATGTACTTCTCAGCGTCTATGAAAAGATATGGGAGAAAGCCAAAGAAATTGGATTAAGGAAGGGTTTTACCATTCTTGCATCAAATGAGAGGGGGGAAATTGAAGAGATTGAGCTCTTGAGCATTAGCGATGAGGAAAGGTTTAATCTTCTTGTAAAATTCTTTATCATCCTTTCAAAGAACATCTATGGAGTAGATATAAATCCCTCCGCCCTTAAGGTTGCAAGAGCAAGGCTGTTTCTGACATTAGCAAAGCATTTCAAGGTGGGCAAGGAAAAGGATATCTTCGTTAGATTTCCAAATGTTCATTTTAACTTAAGAACAGGCAATTCTCTTATCGGTTATGTGAAACCCGGTGAAGAAAGACCGAAATCTCCAACTCTATTTGATTTTGTAAAAGAGGAAAGAGCAGATTATGTTGTTGAAAAAATTAAAGTTGTTGCTGAACTAAAACCATATCTTGAAAAGATAGCAAGAAACCTGAAGATAGATGGGAATATTGTAAAAGAAGTGGAAATGCTTAATGAGATACTTTCAAAGAAGAGCATTGACTGGAACGACTTCGAGAAGGTTTTAAGAACAAAAGAAAGACTCATAAAAATTCTCATAGCATCCCTTAACTCCCAATATGCCGTACCCTTGAACGAACTTTTAAAAGAAATTACAGATTTATTCAATCAAAAGCTGGATGAAAAGTTTGCCGAAGAGCATAATATTGACCTTGATAAACTCAAAAAAGCGAAATCACTTCCCTGGGAAAGAAAAATGTTCCACTGGTTCTTTGAGTTCCCTGAGGTATTTTTGGATAAAGGTGGTTTTGATGTGGTTGTAGGGAACCCACCATATGGCAGATTGAAACAACTAATTGAAGACAAAAATGAAAAGGATTTATTTTCTTCAGTTTATAGAAAACTTTATTTCTATCAAGCAGGAAATCTGAATTTGTATAAGCTGTTTTTAGAGAGAAGCTATCATTTAATTAAAGACAATGGCTACTTTTCAATGATATTTCCTTCATCATTTTTGGGAGAGAACGACTCTAAAAGCCTAAGAAAATTGTTTTTTGAAAATGCAAAAGTAAAGAGGATTCTTGAATTTCCAGAGAAAACCCGGGTTTTCGTAGGCAACACACAGGCAGTTTGCATCCTATTCTACACTAAAAGAACAATAGAAGACTACCTCATTAAAATAAAAACAAATATAGGCAGGGAAGAAAAAACTGCCCTTTCGTCCCTTGAATTTTTAGAGATAAAGAAAAGTGAACTAAAATCATTAACCGGCAAAGATTACAGAATACCTCTGTTTTATAATCCCAAAATAGAGTGGGAAATTCTGAAGCACATTTCAAAATACCCGCCATTTAAAGGCATTGATAAGATTCCGCCAGTTGGCGAGATAGGAGAGGGACATTTACACGAAACATCTGACAAAGAATTTATGAGCAATGAGTCAGGAGATGATTTACTTATCAAAGGGATACATCTTGATAGATATTTTGTAAATCTTGATCCGAATGGACCAAAACCACGGTGGATTGTGAATAAGGAAAAGTTTTTTGAGAAAAAGCCAGAGGCAAGAGTGATTGCAGGACAAAAGAAAATAATTGGCAGGAATACAATAAACAAAGCTTCAAAGCCGCGGCTTAGGTTTGCGCCGCTGGGGAAAGGATATGTAATAACGAATGCGATAAAGTTTATCATTGAGTTAGATGAAGGAGTAAATCCTAATTTCCTGATTACACTTTTGAATTCAACGATACTCAATTGGAGATTTGAATTGTTCTCGCTACAGAACAATATAAGAAATTACGAAATAGAGTCCCTTCCCATTCCTCGAATCTCCAAAGACGAGCAAAAACCATTTACGATCCTCGCCAAATACATGCTTTTCCTCAAGCAATACCAAAACTACTTCGCAAAGGAGGACAATCATCTCAGGTACATCATTGACTACTTTGACAACCTCATAGATTGCCTTGTTTACGAACTATATCTTGGTGATGTTGTAAAGATTCCCATACGGCAATTCATTGAGAATAAACTTGTAGATATAGACCTTCCTAAAAACCTTCTTGAAGTGCCTGAAAAAGATAGAGAAAAATTGCTTGAGAGGATTAAAGAAGTATTTGGAAAGCTTGAAAATTACAAGAAGTTAAATGAAAATCTTTATCTTATTAAACTGCACCCATGGGTTAAAACGATATATGAATCACTAGGAGGATAAAAATGCGTGCAGGAATAAAAACTCTCACAATCAAAGGATTCAAAGGCTTCGCAAATGAGATAACGATTGATTTCACAAATAGAGCAAAAAATCTTGTGATTTATGGGGAGAATGGATCAGGAAAGAGTTCTCTTATGGAGGCATTAAAGATACTTTTTGATTCTGTCTCAAAGAAGTTAGAGTTAGAAGAGTTTAAGAATATTTTCGTAAAGGATATGATTGAAATATCCATAAAATTAGCAACAGGGGGGAAGATATCTCTAAAAACCAAAATTGAAAAGCAACAAGATGAGAGAGGAATAGAGAAAGAGGTATTGATTACGGACCCTGATAAGTACTCATCCGAAGAGAAAACATATCTTGAAGCATTATCCAGATCTACAAACATACTGAGCTATAGAAGACTTATGAAAATTTATGACATGAAAACAGATGAAGATTTTTACGATTTGTTTATCAGAAAAATTATGGCTTATTATCTAATCCCACCAAAAAGGGAGAGAACCTTATTACAAGAGCTTAAAGATCTTGAAAAACTGAAAAAAGAAAGCCCGAGAGCAAAGAAAAGAATAGAAGAAAAAGAGAAGTTGATAAAGGGGGAGATAAACAAAATTTTCACAGAAATAAAGGGCAAATGGAATGAATACATAAGGATTTTAACTGGCGATGATATAGAAGTGGAATGTTCGATTAAAAAACTGGGAAATCTAGATTTTAAAGTTAAGTGGAACGGAAAAGATGTCAGAAACATTCTCCACTATCTAAACGAAGGAAGACTTAATGCCATAGCACTTGGGCTTTTCCTTGCCTACTACAAAAAATTCAATGTGTCACCATATAAGATGCTTCTTCTTGACGATATTGTTATTGGGCTTGATATGAGTTTAAGAATTCCACTTTTGGGAATACTCCAAAAAGATTTTAAAAAGGAGTATCAAATCATAATTACCACATTTGATGAAAACTGGTTCAACCTTTTGAAAAATTACCTTGAAGGTGAGAAGTGGGAATTTTTTAGGTTAACAATCAGAAAAACGGACAATGGAAAATTGCCTTTCCTTATAGGTATTGAAAGCAGTGATTATCTAGATAAAGCGGAGTACCACTGGCAGAATGGCGAGTATTCTGCAGCTGCGCTTTATGTTAGGCTTGAGTTTGAGAGGATAGTTACAAAATATGCCAAGAAAAAGGGATTAGAAGTTAAATTCAAAACTAATAAGATTGAAGATGTATGGAGAGTTGTACAGGACAATCTTCCGAGTTCCAAAACCTTATGTAAACGAGTTAACATATATAGGT
>JALWLM010000533.1 GCA_027084145.1 Crocinitomicaceae bacterium
TTAATTTATTAAACAAGATTGACAAAAACAAACATATAAGCTGGTTGAAGTCTCTTCAAAGACCAGACGGTGGGTTTAGCCATGTTCCGGGGCAGGCTTCTCACATTACTCACACATACTTTGCCGTTAAAGCCTTAAAGGAATTGGGAGCACTGAATCAGATAAATAAGAATAAACTCATTCAATTCATACTCTCGTGCCAGCACACAAATGGTGGTTTCGGGCATTTACCAAACCAACAGCCTCAGGTACAATTCACATATCATGCTATAATGCTTCTTAAAGAACTGAAAGCTTATCTAACAGAAGAGTATGATAAAGCTATTCAAGAACTGGGTGAAACTCTTGGGCCAGAGAAGATTACAAAGTTAATAAATAATATTTTGAATACGCAGAGTTTTGATGAAAAGATAAATAATACCATAAAAAAAGAAGTTGAGAATTTAAATAAGATTGCAAGACATAATTTACAGACAGAGATTATAAACATGATTCCTAGATTTGTGTATTTTGATAGCGTGGATATCGTTGGAGATTCGGTTCCGCTGGAGGAATATTTGAACAATAAAGAAAAATACAAGACATTTACGAACTTATTCAAACTAGCAGGACTAAACATTGAAAAAATAAAAAACATAAAAAATCCACATACAAAAGCGCGTATTTTCAGGAATGCAACTACAAAAATAACAGGAATGATTAATGAATTTTGGGAACAAGAAAAAGTAACTGTAAGCTTAGAGTTGATTGAGGATAAAATATTGATATCTATCGACGATAACTTGGGTGCTAAAGCGGATCCTCCTAGCAAAAGAAGTGATGGTTTTAGATGGTTTTTATCTTTTTACATTAATTTTATGGCTGGAGCAAGGGGCGAGTTGAAAAACGCTATTTTGCTATTGGATAACCCTGGCTGGGTATTGCATCCTTCAGGGCAAAAGGATTTATTAAAAGCATTGGAAAAAATAGCAGATACAAATCAAATAGTAATTGCTACACACTCACCATTCTTGATAGATAAAAATAAATTAGAAAGAATAAGGATCATTGAAAGAAAAGAGAATGAGGGAACAAAAGTATATGAAAAATTCTGGGATTCACTGTACGATTCACTGCAAGTAATTAGGGCAAGTATTGGAGCGGATGTCTCAGATTCGCTCTTTGGGCACAAGAATAATATTATTGTAGAAGGATTTTCGGACAAAATATATTTAGAAGCCATGAGTAATTACTTGAAAAGAAAAGGCAAGGAAACAATAAATATTAATAAAGTGATGATTATCGGTGCAGGAGGAGCAGATAAAGTTCCTTACCTCTTAGCTTGGCATAAAGCAGAAAAGTATAATTCACTGGCTTTACTTGATGCAGACAATGAAGGAAGAAAAGTTATTCAAGAAATAGAAAAGAGGAACTTTGAGGTAAATAGAGAATCGGATATTTTGATATTAAGCGAAATTTCAGAAGAATTTAAAGGGAAAGATATGGAAATTGAAGACTTGTTTGATGAGGAGTTTTATCTTATGGCTGTTAATAAGGCATATAGAGAGATTTTTGAAAATAAATTAGGAAAGCCAAAGATCCAATTGGAAGATATCCCCAACGAGGGTTTGAGAACTAAAAGATACAGTAAATTTTTTAAAGAAAATAATCTTGGTGGATTCGACAAAATAAAAGTTGCAATGGAAATCAAGAAGATATTGTCAAAGAAGGTTAGTAGAGAGGTAGAAAGTACGCTTGAAGAAACCATAGATACTTTTGAAAAATTGTTTAAAAAGATTAAGGAAAAATTCGAAAATAAGGGGGTAAAACTATGATGTTGGGCGGGCTTGGGCACTCTGCGGCGCTTCGCACCTTGTCCCTATCGGGGTCACTTAACAAGCGGATAAACGACTCGCTTACGCTCGTCCAAAGTTTGCTTCGCAAACCTTCGTTTATCCGCAGAACGTACTTGCGCAATTCGACTCGTCGGTTTTGAAGAGAGGTGCAAAAATGA
>JALWLM010000534.1 GCA_027084145.1 Crocinitomicaceae bacterium
CATATGAATAGCAGCCACGATTATGAGTGCCAATGTGACAAACTCATGAAACTCTTCAGCAAGCTCAGCCTGCTCCTTACCATTTGCAATAATAGCAGGAATTTCAAACAAGCCAAAGAAACTAATACCGGCTCCTTCTGCAGTAGAAATCATCACACCACTTATGCAACATAGAATGATTAAAATATACATGGAATATTGCATCACGTTTGCAAGCTTTATTTCATTTTTCTTAAAATGGCTCAATGGCATAACTTTAGGGTTCATTATCTTCCAAATAATTCTAAAGATTAGCAAGAAAGCAATCAACAATCCAAAACTTTTATGTAACCAAGGAGCTGTTTGATAGTTACTATCGTAATAATCTAAATCAGCCATGTATTGACCTAAAATAAACAGGCCGATAATTATTATTGCCATTATCCAATGAATAAAAATGCTGACCACGCCATAGTTATTTGCTGTATTTTTCAGTTGCATATTGATTTTACCTTACTATTGCTATAAAACAGCAATACTTTAGCACTTATCACTGCATTTGACAATTTTGGTTACGAAAATATTGTTTTTCAATATTTTTACAAAATGTGCTAAGGTTTTTAAAACTTCAAAAGATTGTAAGCTATACCCAAATGTGTATAGTTTTATCATCATTATTCCTCAAAATGTCCCATGAATTTTACATCATCAATTGCTTGCATATACGGTTTGAATCTTTCATCACCACTCTCGAAAGCAAACGCAGCCGTTTTAGCATCTGACAAACTTTGCCATTTAGCAATATCTGCAAAAATATGTGAACTAGTAAGTCCTCAATAATTATTAGTTCTTGGTCTTACTAATTTTACAATTATAACAAATTGTGGATCTTGAGCTGGTCAAAATCCAGCAAAAGAAGCATTTGTTGATCATACTCATTTTTCATAAGTTCAATGAGAAGCAATATCACTTGTTCAAGTTTTTCAAGCAAGTAAATATCATGAAACTCTTCATTTTTTTGCAACTCATTTATTTACAGAATTAACCAACATTTTTGTAACTGCTTTTGAAGTAGATTCTTTTATTACTCTACGAACAACTTCTGGTTTTTCTTTTAAAACTATTTTTTTTCAAGTTTTTTTATCTATATAACTAATTGAATCAACAATTTTTGGTTTATATAAAATTCAACCATTAGCTAAAGCTGCATAAGCCATAACCATTTGCAAAGGACTAACATTTACTCAAAGTCAATAAGAACTAGTAAATAATCAAGCTCTAGAAGCAAAAGGTTTTACTACTCAAAAAACTTCTCAATCTAAAGTAATATTTGTAGCTTCAGCAAATCAAAAATTTTTTAAATATTCTAAAAATAAACTTTTTCATACTTTTCTTGCTATATCTATCATTCAAACATTACAAGAATAGTTTAGTGCATGACTATAAGTATGATATCAACTACAAGCACTCATTACATTTTTTATAGTAAACTGATCAATTTTTACAAATCATTTATCATAATAATAATCATTTGGTTTTATTTCTCAAGAGTCTATTCAAATAGCAACAGTAACAGCTTTCATAATACTTCAAGGCTCATATAAAGAACTTATTGCTTCATTCATATAAACTCAAGCTCAAAAATCATTTTTGTATTTATATTTAGGAATTTTTGTATCAAGTAAAATTTTTAAGTCATTAGTAGCTCTTAAATAAATAGTTTTTCACTTATAAACATGAGGAGTTCAATTTTTTTTATCTGGAATTAAAATAGGAATTCCTCTTAAAGCTATCATTGGATTAGCATATTTTCTCAAATTTAATTTTTCTATTTCTAAAGCCTCTGAATAATGATTAGGATTAAAAGTTGGATAATTAGCCATTGCTATAATATTTCAGTTTTTTGGATTAACTACTATTATAGTTCATTTATTAGCTTTATATTTTTTAACTGAAGCTTTTAAAATTTTTTCAACTTCAGCTTGAACATTCAAATCAATTGTTAATTT
>JALWLM010000535.1 GCA_027084145.1 Crocinitomicaceae bacterium
GGTAATTCCTTTGGCGACAAGCATTAAAAAGTCTGGGGCTTCCAAAGGGGCGACGCTTTCTTTTCTTATCTCTACCCCCATTACAGGAGTAGACTCCATCATGGCTACCTATGGAATCTTTGGATGGATATTTACGCTATATAGAGCCATTACTTCGATGATAATTGCCATGGTCGCAGGAATATTAACCAATATATTTGACAAAGAAGACGTAGGGGAAACCTCTGTGTCTACCCAAATGCCTGATAGTGAAGAAAAAAGTTGTTGTTCAAGTGAGACTTCATGTTGTGCTACGCCCTCTAAAAGAGAGCATTTTATAGTTCGTGTATTTAGCTATGCATTTGGAACCTTATTAAAAGACATTGCAAAACCATTACTTTGGGGTTTACTTTTAGGGGCGTTGATAACCATAGCCATTCCGTCAAATCTTTCTGAAATACTTATTGAATATGCTTGGCTTTCATACCTCATTGTCATCATCATCGCCGTTCCCATGTATGTCTGTGCCACAGCCTCACTTCCCATTGCAGCAGGACTAATGCTTTCAGGCGTTTCAGCAGGAGCAGCCTTTGTATTTCTCTCAGCAGGGCCAGCAACCAATACAGTGACCATTGGCGTGGTTAAAAAGATGTTGGGTACACGTTTTCTTTATATTTATTTGGGTTCTATTATTATTGGTTCTATTATTTTTGGATTGGCTTTGGATTATTTATTTACTTCCATGGCAATTGACCCTAAAACCTTGGTTCATATGGGTGAACATGCTGGAGTTTTTGCATTTGTTTCAAGTATTATTCTTTGGATTTTTATGATTTATTATTTTGTGGAACCTTATTTTAAGAAAGAACAAGAGGAAAATTGTTGTAATTAGTAATGCTCTTTAGTTATCAAAATCAATCACTAAAACAAGCCTGATAATCATTCAAATTTTTTAAAATCCTATCTTTCAAAGATTGAGGTTCAACTACTTTTATGTGGGGAATCCAACTTTGGATAAGAGGAATGAGTTCCATATCATCGTTAATTGTAAATTGAACAATAAGTCCATTCTCTGTAGTTTTGACAATCTCTTGCGACTTAAGAAATTTTTTGAGTTTAAAGTAACGAGAGACAGCTTTATTGACTTCAAGAGTGACTCTAAAATATGGTTTATCAAAACTACTAAAGAGTGATTGAAACTTTGTGTTTAAAAAATCTTTAACCTGTATGTCTTCATGAAAGTGTAGAGGTGGAAAGATACAAGGAGTAATCTTTTTTATGAAGTTTAATCGTAAGAGTTTAAATCCTGAATTGATTTCGTAATCTTCGGTTGTTATCACAGCCAAATACCAGTTTTCATGGGCATAGATGATTTTGTAGGCTTGTACTCTTTTAAAAACATATTCTTTATCTGAATGGTAATAAATATTAATATAATTACGTTCTTGAATGTACTGTTCAAGCTCTCTTTTCAATTCTAATTGTTTTAAGTTTTCAAAGGGATTTTCTAAAAAAAGATAAACTTCTTTTTGTTGGGTTTTAATTGATTCCAAAAGAGGTGTGTACTTTTTAAAGTTTTTGCCAAAGACACTTGAATCTATGAGCGAAATAGCATGGAAAAGTTTTCTTATTTTTTCATGATTGTTTTGAAAAAAATCATCTAAACTATCCTGTTTAATAAGTTGATAACAGTTTCCTTGTTTACTAAGGTTATCAGCTAGAAACTCTTTGACATAAATCATGTCCTTTTGTAAACTACGTAGAGTAGAGGCTAGTTGTTGGTTACACTCCTCTTTTCCATTGTCTAAATCTTGAAGTACATCATTGACAAATTGATTGGGAGTATTGGGCAATACTAGTTCATGTTTGATATGATTTTGTGCAGGAGGTACGCGTTCTAAACTACAGAGTAATTGGTTAAAAGCGTGTTCATAATCTTGACTGCTAAAGTCTGTGTATTTAATATTCTCATGAGGAAGATTGTTGGACTTATTCATAAGTCCAACAA
>JALWLM010000536.1 GCA_027084145.1 Crocinitomicaceae bacterium
ATGAGAAATTGGTCTCTGACCATCTCTCAGTTGGCTATCTTCTTTGAGGGAAGATTGGATAAGGCTCTGGAGTTGTGATATAATTCACTCAACTATCGGGTGACACAAAACTCTGAACGGTCTCTCCTCGTGTTCAGTTTTCCGGTTCATGTTCTTTGAGCTTTACTGTTTTTAACAAGACTGTAGATTTGTCAAGTGGACTTATGAGAATTATTCCGGTTCTTCGACCTGTTGTTATGCTTTTTTTGAATATCTATTTTGCTGTTTTGCTTTTGAAGCTTTCAATTCTTGCGTACCGTGATGTTACGGAAAAGTTCATTATTCTATTTGTGAATTAAGGGGTAAATATGTTTAAATTTTTGTGGGATCTCTTGGCTGGCAAGGTTTTAAAAATTGCTTTTATTGTAGGTGTACTCGCATATATTGCAGGTGTTAGTTATGCTATTTACACCGCTATCAAAGAGATATGGATTGTTTTCGATACTGCAACGAACGCTTTAAATTCTGCGCTTAGCGGTTCTTCTTCCAGTTCTGTTATGTCATGTTTCTATTATTTCCTCGATGCGCTTGGTTTCAATACTGTTATAGGATCTTTTTTGGTTTCAATTTTTGGTCTTGCAACGATGTACGGTGCAGTAGTTGCACACATGATGATGCTTCGGTCTGTACTCTTTGTTAAAGATATGGCACTAAAAGCACTTGAGTAGGGATTAGTATGTTTGTTTTAGTAACTGGCAAGCCTGGATCAGGAAAATCTTATTATGCGATTGATTATATTTTTTCGCATAAGGATGATTATTTTTCCATAGAATCAAATATCAATGGTTTAAGTTTGAAGGAAACATTGTAGCGCTTAATTTCAAACGGCTTCATAATATTATTTCTGAATGTAAGCGTATCTATGATTCTCAAATTGCCAATCTTGGTGACGGTTCTCAAACCAATGTTATTGATGAGCCTATCATTGAGTATCTTCTCAGTATCGGTTTTATTGAGCCAAATCCGCTTTATGATGAGTACATCAATGAGCTTGAACGCCGTGATAATATGCTTCCTCTTTTATCTTCTTTTATGAATATGGTTAAACCACTAAAATCCGAACCAAAATATAAGCCTTCTCTTTTTGTGATTGATGAAGCACAAAATCATTTCTCATCTATTGATAAGACAACTGGTCGTGCTGCGTCTGCTGATCCTGTGCTTATATGGTGGATTGCATATCATCGTCATTTATGTATGGATGTTGTACTTCTTACGCAACATTATGACAAGCTCCACACTTCTTACCTTAAGGATATTGAGTACTTTCTTGATGCTGTTCCTGCTTCTCGTATTGTCGGTCTTTCGTTCAAATACAACAAATATATAAAAATTCCTTATTATAAAACAAATCTTGCTGAAACTATTAAGCTTAAAAAGAAAAAAGAGGTTTTTGATCTATATGATTAGGTTGATCGTGTACGTTCTAAAAATGTTGTTTTGCCGTGGATCATTTTCAGCTTTGTTGGTTTGTTTCTTGTTTTTCTTATTTTTTATTACGTCAGAACTTATCTTTTTGGTGGCAACTCTTCTAAACCTGTTTCTTCTGCTAAGTCTGCAGATCTGTCTAAAAATGATGACATCTTTTATAGCCATTCCAAAAAAGCAAAGCATATTGATGATCAAAAGTTTAGTGCTTCCGGTTTGAAGTACATGCGTTTTGTGTGTATTGGCAGCAGATGTTCTAACGGCTTGAACAATATTGTTTTTGACATTGCTGATCTGAAAAGTGTTTTAGATAGTACAGGTTCAAAATTTCTTAGACAAAAAGTTGTTAACGGTCGTTATCAGATTACTGAGCTTTTTATCTTGGTAAGTTCAGATTTCATGGATCTTTTTAAACAAAACAAAGGGGGTATTAAAGATGAAGTTATTGGTCTTGTTAATTAGTTTTACGGTTTATGGTCTATCGCAGATTATTGGTCTTGATGATCTTTCTGT
>JALWLM010000537.1 GCA_027084145.1 Crocinitomicaceae bacterium
CATTAACTCCATAATCTACCAGTCTCCTCTGTACTTAATACCGAATTCTTTAAATGTCATTTGCAAATTAATATGTTTAGGCATTAAATCCCATGTAGTTGAAGCGTATCCTTGAGCAAAGTAATTTATTGTATAACTTTCCAAAGCCATGTCATTAAAATTCATTGCAGCCTGTATAACAGGATTTCCAAAAACTATTGTCCATATATAAGGAGCTTTTAACATTCCGACTTTTCCTTTTCCTACTCTGTCAGGAGATGCCCATTTTTTGAGTTTAGCCAATAATAAAGCAACTGCAGCAGATTCAGCAATACTCTGAGGTATTATTTGCCAGTCACCTGACCAGCTCCTAGCAGATGTACCTTGATAGATGTTTGTAACCAATGGGTCGACTGCTAGTCCTAATTGACCTAGTCCTGCATTCAATATTTCATTTCCATCAACTCCACTTTTTATCTTTGACATTACAGGGTCATCTGGACTATATTGGTGAGTAACAGCATCATTCAATCCACCATTAGGGAATCCCAAAACAAAACCGCCTTTTGGCACTGATGTATGCCAGGCTTTATCCCAAGATGAAGCTTTATTAATATTAAATTTTTGCTCTTTAGCTACGAAGATAATAAAAGGCTTAACGCCATTATTACCAGGAACTAAAATATCTAATGGGTACATCATGAGCCACTCCTTTTTATTTTATTTATATAATGCCACCAACAAGAGATAGCATATTATCATCAAACTTAGTGTTATTTAGAGTCATACTAGGTCTTGACTGAGTTTGTTGCGCATTTATCACTGTTGTTTTTGAAGCCTCTTTTTCTTGTTTTGGTACTTCTTTTTTCTCAACCGTTTTCTTTGCCAAATTTCTAGTAACATTTCCTATATCTGGTTGACGCTCTCTTTTACTGTGAACTTCTACATTGGTATTTGTAGTATTTGCAACTTCTTTAATTGCGTTAGCTGTGCCATCCGTTTCTCTAAGTTCCACAGGTGCTTTATTAGATGCATCTTCCTGACTACCACCAAAGAAGCCCTTAACTTTAGAAAATCCTTCTTTTAAACTATCTTTTGTTCCAGATGATAATATATTTTGTCCTATTGATTTAGTACCTAACCCAATAGATTTCATAGCGTCGCCTATACTTTCTTTTGCTTTCGATGCTTTATCTGATACAGATAATTCATCATATCTTTCAGAATTTCCTTTAATATTAATGCTACCATCATCTCCTAATCCAAATATGTCATCTTCAAATCCAAGCTTGCCTAACATACTTGATAAAGCAGAAGTGTCTGGTATTCCTGCCTTAAGAGAAACATCTTCCTGTACTTCAGAATTCATTGAATCTGTACTTTCTCTATCCACTAATTCTTGCGGTTCTGACTCACCCATGGTTGGTGTTGTCTTGGAGTCGTCACTCAAAACTTCAGGTGAGCTTTCAGTAACTGATGCTTCCGTTTTTTCTTCAAGTTTTAATATTGTTCCAGGATAAACTCTATCAATATCAATTTCAGGATTTAGATTACTTAAAGTAACTAAACTCATATTTTGGTCTTTAGCTATCTTTGCCATGGTATCACCTGGCTGAACCTCATATGTTTTGGCTGCTTCTTGTTTCTTAACCTCTTTAGCCTTTACTCCTTTTACTTCTTTTGGCTTAGTTGGAGTTAATTTTTGCTCTTTTTTCTTTGATGCTAAGTTAGTTTTTTCTGAGTTCCCTCTTATATTAACGTCACCATTATCACCTATCCCAACACCTATGTCATATTTCTTAAGCATTCCTTGAACGGCTGTCATACTTGAGTTAGTTGTATTAGCACCTTTCTTCAAAGAATTTTGCGGCAAGTCAGTGTTAGCTGCTGGTTGATTCATTGCCCTGGTTAATTCTGTATTACTTGTATTACTTGTATTACTTGTATTACTTGTATTACTTGTATTACTTGTATTACTTGTATTACTTGTATTACTT
>JALWLM010000538.1 GCA_027084145.1 Crocinitomicaceae bacterium
AAGGATACATTTAAAAACAGATGTAACCAAGTGAAGCATGCCGATAATGTTTAGAAATACCATGGTGGATAGTGCAAATGATGCCTTTAACCTCTCCCCAAATCTGTTCCATGGTATTAGTATGAACGCCACCTTTTCTAGCAAATTCTTTTTGGAAATGCTTTACCGAACGTTTTTTAAATTCACACTAGCAAATCCATAATACACATTAATACATTACCCCATCAGTATGAAGGATTGATCGTTTTTTACGTGCTTTAACACATATTTACGAATAGTTTTTTCTTGCGTATTTGGAATAAAAACAAACTGAAGTTTCTTTTTCGTTCTTTCTGTTAATCCTAATACAATATATCTCGATTTTGTTTTTTACCGAACCAAGCTTCATCAATTTCTGTAATACTATTCATTACTTGTTCTGGTAATACATTTATCATCATTGATCTCATCTTCATGAGTATATTCCAAGCAGTATCATAATTCACATCCAATCTACGTTCTAATTCAGCTACAAATATTGAACTATTGAACCTGTGGAAATACTCCATTCTAAAATGGCTAGTAACCATTTGTGCAGGGAAACCTTTGATCGATAAAATATTGAACCGAGGAGCTCAGAATAATCTTTATGACACTTTTTACAATGATAAGTCCTTATTCCTCTTTTGTCTGTATGGTGTATTTCCAGTCCTCCTGAATGGATGACACTTTTGATATTTTGAACTGCTTGCTCGTGTTATTTGCCTTACCAATTTCAAAGCATATGAGGGATGTGAGTGCAAACGTTTTATTATTGCATTATAATTTTTCATAGGAATGTAGGGGGATTAACTAGTAATTGTTTACCGTTATCCTACATTCCCCAATAGTCCTTGGGGATTAATCTAGAAGTAAACTAAAATTAAAAATACGCTTGTACACTCTCTTTATTTCTATAAAATCAGGGTAATGTCGCCAAAACCCACAACGAAAAGAAGACCACATCTAAAATATATGGCACTACAGACACAAAAGATGCTGTTGGGGCTGTTGATCTTCTTCTCACTCAGTTTGTTTTTAGGACAGCTGTTTTTGATGAACAAGTTTTCTATGGAAGGATATATGATGACGAAACAGCTAAAGGAAAAAAAGGAACTCATAGTGGAAAATGAACTGATTGATGCTGAGATCGCCCGCCTTCAAACCCAGGATTTTGTAGCCAAAACAACCGATAAATACGGTTTTATAACCAAAGAAAAACAAACTTTTGTATACATACCATTACGCGTCACGGCTCAGAAATAGGTTGTTTTTAAAAAAGCCGTCCCTGAAGCAGCCAGGTTCTTAAGGGATTGTAGGTTTTTCGGTGTTCTTCACAATAAACTCCGTTATTGAGCAGATCATAATGCTTTTTTGCCCCATATCCCTTGTGCTCCGCAAATCCAAATCGTGGGTATTTTTTGTCGAGTTCAATCATGTAATCATCTCTTATAACTTTTGCAATGATAGAAGCGGCAGAAATGACTGGAACTCTTTCATCTCCCTTAATGATATCTTCTGAAAAACATGAAAAATGAAACCTATCTCTCCCATCAACCAAAAGCTTTATTTCTTCCTTTGCACTGTTTAACATCTTTTTTTTTAAAAGCTCATCTACTGCCAGATTAATAACCTTTTCTGTTGACGCTTTAATCCCTATTTCATCGATTTCTCGGGCCAAAACTACCCCCACTCCATAATCAACATTGTTGACCAACCACTCAAAAATATCTCTTCTTTGTGAATCTGTAAGCTTTTTTGAATCTTTTATTTTTCCGACGATTTCCCTCTTTTCCTTTATTGTTTCACTCATAAAAACCGCTACCGCCACCACCGGACCAGCCAAAGCTCCGCGTCCAGCTTCATCAACACCAATAATCATTTTAAATAATTAACAGCAAATAGTGGAAGGGGAGGGTAGAGCAGCTAGAAAATCAAAGAAAAAAAATAAAAAA
>JALWLM010000539.1 GCA_027084145.1 Crocinitomicaceae bacterium
GTGAATGATATCGGTAATTTCTTTAATCCCTTCTTCATAAACTCCATGTGTTGAAGGATAAGTAACCATTAATCCGGCTAAACGATCTTTTAGTTCTGTTGCTTTTGATCGAAGTGTTTCAATGTCAATATTCCCATCTTCATCGCAGGGTGTCACAACGATTTCAAAACCTGCTAACACGGCAGATGCGGGATTGGTTCCATGAGCGGAGGAAGGGATGATAATCACATTTCTATCAAAATCTCCATTCGCTTCATGATAAGCACGGATAACCATTAAACCTGTATATTCACCCTGTGCTCCGGAATTGGGTTGTAAAGACATTCCCGCAAAGCCTGTACATTCACAAAGCATCCGTTCTAACTCTTTAAACATTTCATGGTACCCTTGAGCCTGATCGACAGGAGCAAAAGGGTGGAGATTAGCAAATTTTGGATTTGTAATTGGCATCAATTCCGTTGCGGCATTGAGTTTCATTGTACAAGACCCTAACGGAATCATTCCATGAACCAATGAAAAATCTTTATTTTCCAAACGCTTTAAGTAGCGCATCATTTTTGTTTCCGAATGAAAGGAGTTAAATGTAGGATGAGTGAATATCTCATCTTTCCTAAGTACATTGTCGGGAAGAGAATTTTCCTTTTCTTTTGTAATTGAAAAAGTACTTTTCTTTTTTGCTTTTGCAAAAATGGAAATGATGTTCTCTACATCTTCTATGGTATGCGGTTCCCCAAAGTTAATTGTTAAAGAGTTGTCATCAACATAGTTGAAATTGATTTCTTTTTCTAATGCCAGTTTTCTAACGATTGCTGTGTCAACATCTTTAACGTATATTGTATCAAAAAACAGTTTGTTTGGAAGTTTATATCCCAATTCATTAAGAGCCTTGGCTGTTTTTGTTGTTAATGAATGGATGTTTTCCGCAATTTCCCGAACGCCGTTAGGTCCGTGATAGACGGCATACATACTAGCCATTACAGCGAGTAAAGCTTGGGCAGTACAAATGTTTGATGTTGCTTTTGCCCTTTTAATATGCTGTTCTCTTGTTTGAAGTGCCATTCTAAGAGCCTTATTTCCATCGGCATCGACAGAAACCCCTATAATTCTCCCCGGCATAAATCGTTTATACTCTTCTTTAGCAGCAAAAAAAGCAGCGTGGGGACCACCATATCCCATAGGAACTCCAAACCTTTGAGAAGAACCAAAAGCGACGTCCGCACTTAATTCTCCCGGTGATTTTAATAAGACTAAGGACATAATGTCACATGCTACAGCAACTTTTAATCCTGCTTCTTTCATCATTTGAATAAATTCTGAGCGTCCTTGAATTTCTCCATATTTGTTAGGATATTGAGTTATTGCTCCAAAAAAATCTTCTGTTGGTTGAAAAGATGAAATATCTCCAATGGTCATATCTATACCTAGGTTTTTAGCTCGTCCTTTTAGGATATCTAATGTTTGTGGGAAAGTATCTTGATCAACAAAAAATTTATTTTTTCCTGCTTTAATTTCTTTTCTGGAGCGAGAATTATAAAACATCACCATTGCTTCGGCTGCTGCAGTACCTTCATCTAATAAAGAAGCGTTTGCCAAATCTAAACCGGTAAGGTCTAATGTCATCGTCTGAAAATTGAGTAAAGCTTCTAATCTTCCTTGAGAAATTTCAGCCTGATATGGTGTATATGCGGTGTACCATCCCGGATTCTCCAATATATTTCTTAGTATTACAGAGGGAACAATAGTTTCATTATATCCTAAACCAATGAAAGATTTAAAGATTTTATTTTTTTGAGCTAACTGGTCAACATGTTGAAGATATTGTTCTTCAGTCATTCCTTCTTCAAGGTTCAGGCCGTTATTCTTTAATCGGATATGTTGAGGAATCGTTTTATCGATGAGTTCATCTATAGAATTGATTCCTATTTTTTTTAACATTTCTTTTGTTTCTAGAGCATTGGGACCAATATGCCGT
>JALWLM010000540.1 GCA_027084145.1 Crocinitomicaceae bacterium
CGATTACAGTGTCTACATCAGGTGTTTTCACAGTAACTTATACATCAGGGGGATGTTCATCAACTTCATCACCAGTTACTGTAACGGTTAACGCTTTACCAACAGTAACAGCAAGTGCATCACCTGCAACGATTTGTTTAGGAGATAACTCAACGCTTACGGCAAGTGGAGCGACAACGTACACATGGGATAACGGTCTTGGAGCGGGACAGACTCAGACGGTATCGCCGACATCTACGACAACTTACACGGTAACCGGAACGGATGCGAACGGTTGTACGAATACAGGTCAAGTGACTGTAACAGTTAATCCATTACCAACGGTAACAACAACAGTATCCGGAGTGACAATTACAGCCGATGAATCTGGAGCTACCTATCAATGGCTTGATTGTGATAATAATTTTGTTCCAATTCAAGGAGAGACCGGACAAAGTTTTACAGCAACGGCAAATGGTAACTATGCTGTAGCCATAACAAACTCCTATTCTTGTACAGATACTTCAGCATGTGTTTCAATCACAACAGTAGGCTTATCGGATATAATAAATAATGATGAACTTATAGAGGTATATCCAAATCCTACAAAAGGAACATTGAATGTTATTTCTGATGAAGAAATAAGCATATCTGTTATTGATGCGAGAGGAAGAATAGTTTATCAATCACAGAAACTTAATAAGATACATGTTATTGATATGAAAGATATGCCGAATGCAGTATATATGCTTCACATAACGGGAAATAATATATCAAAGGTGCAAAGGATTATAAGAATAGATTAATCGATAACGTTTATAATAATAAAATAACCCTCAATTTAATTGAGGGTTATTCTTTTTATATAACTTTACAGGGTTGTAAATAAGGATTCGAATTCTAATGAAAAAGATAAGAATTAATGGACATGGTCATATTCTTCCTGAACCGAATGAAGTTCCTGAGTTTTTGAAAAAGAAAAAACTGTTTTGGATTGATAATGACAGAAAGTTTATGCGTCAAGGTAATTGGTCCCGACCGATTACTGATTCCAGTTTCTTTTTTAAAGAAAAATTAGAATGGATGGAGAAATATGATATTGACCATGGAGTCATGTTAAATCTTTCTCAATTGTATTGTAATGGATGGAATAGGAAAGATGCATTAGATGCTATAAAATGGCAAAATGATTTTAATGCAAGTGTTCAACATAGACGTCCTGATAAGTTTACCACAGGCTTTGTTGTTCAAGCAAAGTTTATTGATGATGCCTTAAAAGAAATAGATCGATGTGTGAATGATTTAGGGTTGCGTTTACTTTGTTTACCTACACATTTTTTAACCGAGGAAGAGGAATGGGTATCAATTGTTGATAAATCAGCGTTACCTATTTTTGAATTGGCAAATGAATATGGTTTGGCGATAGAATTTCATCCTTACGATGGACAAAAAATGATCAACTTAAAAGATATCTATTGGCGTTTTCATTTGGTTTGGATGATGGCTCAAACAGCAGATACCTTGCATTTATATACTTTAAAAGATTATGCAAATCGTTTTCCCAATGTTAGAGTCTGTTTTGCACATGGATGTATGTTGGGACAAGCAAATTACGGAAGACGATTACAGGGGTATGATGGACGTCCGGATTTATTTAAAGATGCCGTTGATCCAAGAAAATCTTTGGGGCATAAAAATATTTATTTTGATACATTGGTTCATGATTCTTATACTTTACAATTATTAAAAACAAGAGTAGGAGCAGAACAGATTGTAGCAGGAATAGACGACCCTTATCCTCTCGGGGAGATGGAAGGAGTACGGAATTCTTATCCGGGAAGAGTAATTGATTTTGCGGTAGAAGTTGACGTTTTAACACAAGAGGAAGCAGATATCATTTGGAAAGATAATGTTATCAATTGGTTAGGGGTTGATATATTAAAAAAAATAATAAATTAAAATGGCTCAAAAACCAAGCATACCAAAAG
>JALWLM010000541.1 GCA_027084145.1 Crocinitomicaceae bacterium
CTGTTACAGTATCGAGTTGGCATTTTGAGAAGTCACGTTTATCACCAAATAATGCAGGGCGTAATCGACATGCCATAAAATCTTCTTGCTCTTGGCGTTGCTCAATATTCGCTTCTAAGGTTATCGCACGACGAAAGTTATAATGACGGATATTACCTAACGAGACCTTTCTCTCTTGTGTCATTAATTGATTCAACGGAATACTGGAAGCCACTCCATTGCGAATAACTGGCATTCTAAAGTTAAGTAACTCACCAATATCATGCCCACTGAGTTGCTCGGCACGTACTCGGATTTGTAATTTCTCACCATTATCTTGCATTTCTGCAACCACTTCACCATCAACCAACAGGCGTATAGCGCGGGTAATATCAACTGGATTAACCCCTGCTCGCCGAATAGCATCATGGTTCATTTTTAAGGTCATTTCCATGCGTCCTGCGTGAGCGTCATCGGCAATATCCTTTATGCCAGCTATCTTTGATAATATATTTTTTAGTGCATCGCGTGCTTTTTCGATAGTTTGATAATCATCACCGCGTATTTTTACACTGATCGGTTTACTCACGGGTGGGCCACCAGCCAAAGGCAGAAAAGAGACATTGCTTGGGCCGATCACATGGGTTACTTCATCACGCATTTCATCAATAATGACATTAACGGCGCGTGCGCCCCTTTCCATGGGCTGCAGGCTAACCAGAATCTGTCCGTACTGATCACCAAATAGTTGCTCTGTTTCAGTAAACATCACACCCGTGTAACTTGCCACTGCACGCATATCTTTTTCTTTTAAATGCTTTTTTGCTTCTCTGAGAATACTTGCTCGAAGTTTAGTGTCAAAATTCATCAAAGGAAGAGACGAAATAATAGCATCTGCTTTTTTTTCTTAATCCAGATATAAGTAAATGTTTTCAGCAGAGTCATTGATAATTCGAATCCTATCATCATTTTCATATTTTGAAGATAACTCTTGATAAAAAGTAGAATTGAGTTCAAAAACAATGATTTTACAATCTTTAGGTGCTTTTTCAACAATTTTTTGTGTAATAACACCGGTTCCGGGACCAAGTTCAATAATAATTTCAGCTTCACCAAAATTGATCCCTTTCAGCATTTTTTTGACAAGAAATTTAGAGGAGGGTAAAACAGCTCCAATTTCTTTTTTATTTTTTAAATATTGTTGTATGAAATTCTTTGATTTTTTCATAAGTTGATTTTATCTCCATGAATAACCGTTTTAACCATTCCCTTTAACTTTTGATTGATAAAAGGAGTGTTTTTTGTTTTTGAAGATATACATTTTTTATTAAAAATCCAGTCTTTTTCAGGTACAAATAAAGTGAGATCTGCTTTTTCTCCTTTTTCAATGCTGGTATTTTGTATTCCGAGAATTTTTCGGTTTTTTTCAGATAAAACATGAATAATGGTCATTAAATCAAACTCTTTTGCTTGTGATAAAGAAGCAAATGCTGTTTGTAAAGAAATCATTCCGAATTCAGCTAAATCAAATTCCAAATCTTTTTCCTCTTTATCTTTCGGGCGATGGTCGGAAACAATAGCATCAATAATTCCTTCTTTTACCCCTTGCCATAATGCTTTTCGATCTTTCTCTGTACGGAGAACAGGCATCAGCTTGAAATTAGTATCGAAATCAATCACGTTTTCTTCGGTAAATAATAAATGAGAAACATGAACGTCTGCCGTGACATTCAGACCTTTTTCTTTAGCTTTTTGAATCAATTCTATACTCTCTCCGGTAGAGATACCTGTTAAGTGTAAATTTCCTCCTGTGTATTCAGCCAATCGAATATTTCTTTCGACTTCAATAATTTCGGCAATAGCAGGGTCAGCTTTTAATCCCGTTTGAGTGGATGCAATACCTTCATTGACCATTCCTTTGCCTGCAATAAAAGGATCTCTGGGGAAAGCTATGATTGTTCCTCCGAAGTTTTTACTGTAGAGTAATGCTCTATATAAAATACCTCCATGCAAAGGCATTAAATCATCACTAAAAAGACGAACTCCCGACTGATACATATCGTACATTTCAGAGAGGTTTTCACCTTTCATTTCTTGAGTTACAGCTGCGATGGGATGAAGCTCCGTTACAAATCCTTGAGCAGTTCTTTTAAGATATTCTACACTTGTTTTACCGTCAATAACAGGATGAGTGGAAGGAAGTACACCAACATGGGCATACCCTCCGAAAGCAGCATCTTTCAGTCCTGATTCTATGGTCGATTTATGTTCAAAACCGGGATCGCAAAAATCAGCTTTAAAGTCTGTCCACCCAAGAGAAACATGCAAGTTTTCTTCTTGAATGGTATGGTCAACACCTTCAGATGTGATATGATCTTTAATATCTTGTATCCTACCGTCCACAATTAAAATATCTTTAATTGTATTATGATGAGAAGATGAGGTGTTTAGTATTTTTGTTTTTTGAATTAAAATTTTCATACTATAGAAGACTTATGAGGTTTGTAAAGTAAAATAATTCCCATTTCAATGAGAAAAAAAACAATCGAAAGAGCAATACATATATTCCAATAACTGTTAGGTTGATAAAGCTCTGTTGATATAAGCTGTGTTTTACTGCTAATTTCTTGAAAGGAAATATTTTTAAATCCAAGTTTTGAAAATAAAGTAAGAATTTCATTCTCGTTAAAATAAGTTAATTTTGATTCCTCTCGGGCATAATTAAGTGAAATTTCTCCAAGTTCCTGTTCTTCTGCAAAGATAGTGTAAAATCCATCTTTAAGTCGGTTGTTATCCATTTGACTCTTGAAAACAAGATAAGTTATCCCTCCAACTTCCATCGTTTGCGGAATGAATTCAAAATTGTCTTGTTTGAGTTTTATGATTTTTTCAGAGTTCTTATGCTGAATAACGGGAAGTAAACTTTCTTTTCCAATGATGAGGTATTCCGGTAATTTCTTCAAACTTAATTCTGCAATTCTAAGTATTGTTGCAGGAAATATGGATGAAGCGGTAAAAGAACCAAATTCAGGAGATAAAGAGGAGTAAAACATAAATATATTCCCTTTATCTTCTTTATGAATAAAGAGTGGTAGTCCATTTTGAAGTTCTAAAAGCGTTATAAAATTGTCATCGGAAAAGACTTTACCCTGAAAGACTTTTGACAAGTTGGAAAGATTGATATTTTTTGGTTTTCGTTCAAATATCTCTTTGTAGAAAACAGGTTCATAGTGAATTCGTTTTATTTTTGTCCCTGATTGGGTAACAGGACCAATGGCCGGTAGTTGTTGTGAACGTAAAAAATGATTCCATCCTGACAAATCGGGAGATGTTCCGGGGAAAAGGGCAACAGAACCTCCATTTTGAATGTGTTCGGATAAATAAGAGGAAAGTCCCGAAGAAAGTTGATTAACTCCGTTAATAATGACTAAATCTTTTTGATTGAAATCTTCTTTAGTAACAGAGAAAACAGATTTCGAAGTAACATTGTAAAATTTCTCAAGAGATAAAACGAGTCCAACGTTGGAAACAGCATCTTCTCCGTTTAGTAGAAGAATATTGGATGAAGAACGAACATAATTTGTTAGAAAAAACTGATTGTCAAACTGGAGTCCATCTTCAATTGCTGTGATTTTAATCTTATGATATCCTGCAACTGTAGGTGTAAAACTAATGGGAGTTATATGTTTACCATTTGCAGGAATAGAAACAAATAATGTCTTTTGCTTTCCGTTTAATTGGACAAGCAGTTCGATATTGTCGACATTTTCAGTACTATGATTTTTAACTTGAATATTTAAAGTGTTAAGTGTGTTTTTTTTGTGAATAGGACTATCAAACCAAATGGAGTCGACATAAACATTACGATTATTTTCGGGTTTGAGTTGAATAGGGTAGAAATAAATATTTTGAGTTTGCCACTTTATTTGATTTATTGTTTCATCTGTTTTTTGAAAGTCAGAAAATAACAGAACTTGAATGTTTGTTTTTGTCAATTGTTGTTTCAAAATCACTTCTTGTATCCAACGTATGATTTCTGACATCTTCTTAGATAAAGAAGAATATTTGATTTTGTCTAAACGTTCGTAGGCTTCATTTTTAGATAGAATACGTTCTTCTATTCCCGAAAAATGATTTGAAAAAATAATGAAACGTGTATCAGGCTCCGATTTCTGAATGATTTCCCTCACATTTTCTCTTGCTTCGGATAGCAATTCTCCTTCCGGACCTTGTGCTTGCATGGAAAAAGAATTGTCCAAATAAATGATAATGATATTGTCTAAGGATTTTATGTCTTCGTTTTCAGAGGAAAAGTAGGGTTGAGCAAAGGCTAGAACAAGAAAAGAAAAAGCAAGAAGTCGTGAAGCAAGAATTAAATAATGTTTTAATGTTTTAATCGATTTCGTCTTTTGGTCAATGAATTTGATAAATGCAAGACTTGAGAATCGTAAGGTTTTATAGCGTTTAAAATTGAATAAATGAATAATAATAGGAATAATTAAAACGGCAAAAGCCCAAAGAAATTCCGGATAGATAAAATTCATAGTGCCAAAGATAATTTTTAATTATGAATTAATCAATTTACTCATATCGTTTTAAAATATCTTTAGCTCTTTGCTGAACCTCTATTCGAAGTCTTTCAGGTTCTATGATTTTAAGATCTCCTCCATAACTCAAAATTTCCCGAATTAACTCTTCTGATATTCCTACATTCAAAGAAAATACGTAACCTCCGTTATCAGTTGCTTCAATGATTTTTTGAGAAGGATGTAAGGGGAGAGAATCTAAGTATTTAGAAGCAATTTCACTGGCTTCAATAATGATATTTTGTGGATATTGATTTCCTCCGGTAATTCCAATTGAATATTTGAAATAATTATCAGGACTAAAATCCAAAGGAATTTCAGCTGTTTTATCAGTGATTACCAAATCTTCCATTCTATCTAAAGCATAGGTAATATAATCGTTTTTAGATGCATCAAAAGAAATAAGATACCATCTGTTTTTATATTGTTTTAAAAGAAGAGGAATGACTTTTCTAGGTTTTAAAATTCCTGTTTTGAAACTCGCATAATCAAAAGTTACCCATCTTTTTTGTTTAATAGCTTCTAGAAGAGGTGGTAAAAATTCACTACCTCCTTCAGAACCTGATGTCTCAAATTGAATATATTGATCTGCATCTTCATCTTTAGAGATATTGATTCGGTCAACAATTTTATCAATAGCATCATTAAATTGACGAAATAGTGATACATTTTTAAATTGCATTAATGTTTTAGCTGCAAAAGTGAGAGATTCAATATCATCTTCAGTCAGAGGAATGTCATTGATTGTAAAATTGGGATCTTCGTAATAGTATCCTTTATTTTTCTTACTGTATTTAATCGGAGCATCAAATTCCATTCGCATAGAAAACAAATCTTTTTCGATAGTAGAATCACAAATATGTTCACCGGATATACTACCGAAAAGTTCTTCTTCACAGGCTTCTCTTAAATCACGTTTTGTAGGGTAGGGCTTATATTTGTTTCGAATACACCTGTCAATAATTCGATATCGGAGAAGTGCATTTTTTATATGAGGCATGGGGTGATTTATTTAGAGTAAAGATATAATTTTAACCTCAAAAAAACAGTATGTTTTTGTTTTTTATATAAAAAACGTATACATTTGTATGCTAATCATTAATCGCCTACTATGAAACGAGTTATACTCTTATTATTTTCTCTATTTGCTACTCTGTCTTACACGCAAACTTATACCTATAGCTTTAAAGGAGAATTAGATGAATCTAAAATATCTGCTTATGAACAAGAGTGTTTAAAGTTCAATAAAGTAGTTCAAGTTAAGATTAAATACAAACCTGAAAAAAAAATGGGAGAGTTTATTATTAAAACAAGTTCCCAAAAAGAAGGAGAGAGGAAGGAGGGGGATGTTTTATTTCAACCGGTAGATATCAAACAATTTTTAATGGATAAAAATTTACAACCGCTGAATTTTAGACTACTAAAAGATTAATCGGATTACTTGAAAAATCTTATTAGCATGAAAAAATATATATTATTTCTTGTTGTTATTGTTCTATTTTTTAATGTATATGGACAATCCAACTCTTGTACTTCCCCAACTCCTATAACAATGAATTCTACTTGTATTCCTACTTCAGGAACTACAGTTGGTGCTACACAAACCATTGCAGGGTGTGTGGGAAATGCAGATGATGATGTGTGGTATCAATTTACGGCAACAGCATCAGCCGTTCAAATTATCGTAACACCGGGAGATGCTAGTTTTGACCCTGTTGTTCAATTGTTTTCAGGTGGATGTGGAACATTGTTATCCTTATCTTGTACAGATAATGGTTTAGGAGGAGATACAGAAATAATTAATTATAATGGGTTAACCATAGGGCAAACATATAGAATTAGAGTTTATCATTACTTTACCGGTTCAGGTTCGGGGAATTTCACTATTTGTGTTAAAGATGCTCCTGCACCACCGATAAATGATGATTGTGGAGGAGCTATTTCTTTAAATGTAAATACAAGTTGTTTGTTTACAACAGCAACAACTCATGGAGCATCAGAAAGTCAAGTTGGATGTGCCGGAAATGCAGATGACGATGTATGGTTTAGTTTTACAGCTACAAATTCAGTTCAGAATATTTTAGTAAACCCTATTGATAATTTAGATTTAGTATTTCAAGTTTTTTCAGGTTCATGTGGTTCATTGACTCCTTTGCATTGTGAAGATAATGGATTAACCAATGATAATGAACAATCTGATATTGTGGGATTAGTGCCGGGAGCAACATATTTTGTTCGGGTATATGATTATTATGGAGGGGTAACAGGTGACTTTAATATTTGTATTACAGGAGCACCAACACCTGCACCAACAAATGATGAGCCTTGTAATGCAATTGCGTTGCCGGCAGTAACATCAGAATGTCAGTATGGGTTTTATACCACTACTGGAGCAACGACATCTACTGGAGCACCGGTGCCGTCAGGATGTGTAGGAGGTTCTCCGCCTCAAAATGGAGGTTATTCTGCAGGAATCAAAGATGTTTGGTTCACAGTAACTGTTCCTGCAACGGGAAGTATAGATATAATACCTCAACCTAATGGGGGAGCAGGAACCATTACAGATGGTGTTGTCGCTTTATATTCGGGAACATGTACATCCTTGACACAAATAGCATGTTCGGATGATTATAATTATCCGGGGTCTTCAAATGATTTATTACCATTAATTACAGCAAATGGATTGACACCGGGATCAACGGTCTATATTCGATATTGGGGATGGGGTTCTTCTTTTGGAGATTTTGGAATTTGTGTGACCACTACCTCTAATGATGAATGTGCGAATGCTCTTTATATCTGTGACCCGAATGGATATAGTGGATCAACCAGTCCTGCTTACACTCCCGACAGACCGGATAATATGCACGGGAATAATGAAACATCTGCCGGGGTAAATTTGCCTAATGGGACAGATAGTGGAGGTCCTTTTGGAGACGGACAACCTTGGGATATGTCTTACCCCTTTAACGGTTCTCCCTTTTTGGATGTAAACATAGAAAATAATAGCTGGATTCGATTTACGGCATCGGCCCCAACAGTTACTTTGGATGTCAGTATTTATGATTGTTGGGTAGGGAATTACCCTTCGGGAGGAATGCAAATGCAAATTTTTGAAGCAACGAATTGTACTAACTTTGTTCCTGTATCTAATTTTGCAGAAAGTAGTACCGGTTTCACAATAACAGCAAATTCTTTGACGGTTGGTCAAGATTATTATTTAATGATAGACGGTTATGCCGGAGATATTTGTAATTATACAATAACAGCAAATTCAGGTGTTCAGTTTCCTGACATTACACCAAATCCTGCAATTGTTTGTCCGGGTGGTTCAATAACATTGACGGCTCCTACGGGAGCAACATCTTATTATTGGCCACATTCTAATGAGACGACACAGTCTGTGGTTGTAACACCTCCGACAACACAAACCTACACCTGTGAAGTAACAGGATTATGTAATTATAAACAAACACTTACAGCATTGGTAACGGTTACTGCTCCAAGTGCATCAGCCGGTTCTGATGTTACCATTTGTCAAGGAACTTCAACAACAATAAGTGGAACGGCAAGTTCCGGAACACCAAGTTATTCATTCACATGGGATAATGGTCTTGGAACAGGGCAATCACATACGGTATCCCCTCTATCAACAACCACCTATACAGTTACAGTAACGGATGCAATTGGATGTACCGATACAGATCAAGTAACAGTGACCGTAAATCCGACGCCAAATATCACTTCGGTTACCAACGACCCGACTACTTGCGGAGGTACAGATGGAAATATTGTAATCAATGGAACGGGAACAGGTATCGTTTCTTGGACAGGAACATCTTCAGGAACATCAGGCACAGTGACTTTACCTTATACCATTACGAATCTTTCATCAGGCACTTATGTTATTTCATTTACGGATAATAACGGATGTGTTTCAAATATATTAAATGAAACATTAACGGAACCGAGTGCACCACCGCAACCTACAATTACGGCAAGTGGACTGACAACATTTTGCAGTGGTCAATCTGTTACCTTAACTTCATCTGCATCATCAGGAAATACTTGGTCTACCGGAGCAACAACGCCTTCAATTACGGTAACAACTTCAGGGACTTATACCGTTACACAGACTGTTTCAGGATGTTCATCAACATCATCACCGATTACGGTAACTGTAAACCCTTTACCTCCGGTAACAGCTAGCGCATCTCCAACATCGATTTGTTC
>JALWLM010000542.1 GCA_027084145.1 Crocinitomicaceae bacterium
TTGTCGGGATTTCATAGAACAACCTCTGAGATTGATAGAAAAAATCAAATGAAAGAAACTTTATTTGGAGGAAATTTAAAATATGAAACACGAAATTTTGAAGCCGCTGTTTCAGCAGTTCAATTACTCTATGATAAAAATTATTTAAAAGATACACTGCCCTATAACCAATTCGACTTTAGAGGGAAAAATGCCCTTACTTTAAGTGCTGATTACAATTGGGTTTTTAAAAATTTTAATTTTTTCGGAGAAATAGCAAGGTCTTCTTATTCCGGAGGATGGGGGCAAATACATGGTTTGTTAATTGCTTTGGATGCTCGGGTGTCGATGAGTTTGGTGTACCGGAATTATGGTCGAAACTATCAAACTTTTTATAAAGCAGGATTTGGAAATTCTTCAGCAACACAGAATGAAAAAGGATGGTTTGCAGGGTTAAAAATCAACTGGAATAGATCTATGAAGACAAGCATCTATTCTGACCTATACCAACACCCTTGGTTGAAATTCGGGAAAGATTTTCCTTCTACGGAAAATGATTTTTTAATTCAGCATAATTATCGACCTCATCGAAATTTTGAAATTTATGCCAGGTTTAGGCATAGAAACAGAATGCGAAACAGTAGAGATACAGATGGAACGATTACAGAGTTAGAGAATGAATTGAAAAATAATTATCGTTTCAATTTTCGATACAAAATAGATGATGCATTTACTTTAAAGAGTAGAGTAGAGTATGTAACCCTTTATCGCCCAAGTAACCCATCTGAAGATGGTGTGATTTTCACGCAAGATGTGATTTATAAACCGAAATCTCTTCCGGTAAGTTTTGCGTTAAGATACGCTTTGTTTGACACCGATAGTTATGATACTCGAATTTATACTTATGAGAATAATGCACTTTATGTATTTTCAACACCTGCGTATTATTATAGAGGGAGCAGAGCTTATGCATTAGTTCGTTATAAGTTTTGGAAAAAATTTGATTTGTGGGTGCGTTATGGAATGAGTGTTTATGCTAATAGGGATACACTAGGAACAGGGGCAGAACAAATCAACGGAAATACAAGAACTGATTTAACAATACAATTAAGAGTTAAATTTTAGATTAGCGAATTAAAGTTACATTTCCTTTAATAATTGTTTCTGAGCCATCAATACAAATTGCTTTTAAATAATAATCATAAACATCAGGATCAAGAGGTTTCCCTTTATAGGTTCCATCCCATCCATAAGGTCGTTCAAAGGATTCAAACACCATTTCACCCCATCGGTCAAAAACTCTGAAAACCATACTTTCTACCATAGGACCACGAACATAAAGAATGTCGTTCTCACCATCCCCGTTAGGAGAAAAAGCATTTGGAATGTAGATATAAGATTCATCACAAACATAACCGAATGTCTTAATGAAAACCGTATCGGATTTTGTACAAATACCATCACTGATAAATAAGGTAAATAGTGTTGGATTGTTTACTGTTGCAATAGGATTTTGTAGTGTTTCGTCATTGAGTAAATGTTCCGGTGTCCAAGAATAAAAATATCCATTTGGTTCTCCATATAATTGGACACTTGCTCCTTCAGGAACGTTATAGCTTTCAGCAGATGCTTCAATAAGGGAATCAGGAATATTACCCACATAAATTAATATGGAGTCAGTAGCGTTGCAGCCCGTATTAGAAGTAGCTGTTACATAAACGTATTGAGTTTCTGAAGGCGTGACTTGAACATTGTTAAGGTTATTTTGTGAGGTAATAATAGAATCAGGTGACCATGTGAAATTATTAAAAGTAATTGCCGGATTAGAGCTCGTTGCCGTGATAATTGTGCTTTCACCCGAGCATATAGAGTCATTGGCTTGTAGGATTAAAGAAGAACTCACGACTTCAACAGAAATACTATCTATTTTATAACAACCTCCGTTTCCTACTTGGATATAATAAGTGATGTTTCCCGGAGGGGTTA
>JALWLM010000543.1 GCA_027084145.1 Crocinitomicaceae bacterium
AAAAAGAAGTAACATCACCTTTATATCATTCTTTTTATGACACGAGTATTATCTACACCGAACATTGGAATACAAATATGACATTTCCTTATCCAAAAGATGAGTATAATGAAAATCATATCATAACATTTACAGACTCCATACAAGGCTATGCTTATCCTATTGAAAAAGAAATGACTTCTAAATTCGGAAGAAGACGTCGTTCTTTTCATAAGGGAATTGATATCAAATTAAAAGTAAGAGATACTATCGTTGCCGCTTTTGACGGTAAAGTTCGATATGCCCGTTATAACTCGGGAGGTTTTGGCAATTTGGTGATTATCCGTCACCCCAACGGTTTAGAAACTTTTTATGCACACTTATCAAAAATAAAAGTAAAACCCAATCAAATCGTGAAAGCGGGAGAAGTTATTGGCTTAGGTGGAAGTACAGGGAGATCTTCCGGACCTCATCTGCATTTTGAAGTTCGATACAAAGATATCCCTATTAATCCTGAAAATATTTTCGATACAAAAAATTATTGTCTACTAAATGAATCAGCTTTATTAGGAGAACTGATTCTCAACAAAAGACCTTCGGTGCCTTATTTAAACACTCCCTCTCCTATTGCCGGAGAATTCTATTCTATCCGTCCCGGAGATACATTATATAAAATTGCTAAAAGATACGGTACAACTGTTGAAGAATTATGTGCTTTGAATGGTCTTTCCAAAAATTCTATTTTACAAATAGGACAAAAGATTAAAGTTGGAAAATAATATTTTTAAAGTAACTTACATTTAAAAATACCATCCTTATCAATTTCGGTCAATTCCATCATTTTAGTTGTGTTTTTCAATGATTGATTGAATGATGTTTTAACCTTTACATAATTATCTGAAAAACCATACATCACTCCTTCATTATTTTCATTTTCAAAAAGTACAGGAACCTTTGCTCCAATATTTTTTTCATAAAAAGCTCTTTTCTTTTTATCTGATAATATATGAAGTTGTTTACTTCTTTCTTTCCTCACATGCATAGGAACCGAATTTCCCAGCTTCAATGCTCCTGTATTTGCCCTTTCAGAATAAGTAAATACATGTAGATAAGAGATATCCAAATCTTTTAAAAACTCTAATGTTTCTAAGAAATCTTCATCATTTTCTCCAGGAAAACCTACGATAACATCAACTCCAATACATGTTCGGGAATCTAGTTTTTTTATCGTAGAAATTCTATCTGCAAATAATTCTCGAAGATATTTCCTTCGCATTTTTTTCAGCAATTTATTACTCCCCGATTGCAAGGGAATATGAAAATGAGGAACAAATAATCGAGACTCTTTTAAACAAAAGGAAATAATTTCATCAGATAAAAGATTGGGTTCAATCGAAGAAATACGAATTCTTTCAATATTCTCTAATTGGTCTAATTCTTTGATTAATTTATAAAAATTTTCATCTCCACCTTGTCCGAAATCTCCTATATTGACCCCTGTCAACACTATTTCTTTAACCTCAGATGTATCGGCAATTTTCTTTGCTTCCTTTACTGTCTGCTCAATAGAAGCGTTTCTACTCTTACCTCTAGCAAGTGGAATGGTACAAAAAGTACAAAAATAATCACAGCCATCTTGAATTTTTAAAAATGATCTCGTTCTATCTCCAATAGAGAATGCGGGAACAAATTCTTTTACTTGTTTAATGTTGGTGTTTTCAATTACTTTTTCAGAACCGTCAAAATTTTCAATATGTTCTACAATATTAAACTTTTCATTAGCTCCAAGAACAATATCAACCCCCGGTATTTCAGAAATCTCTTTTGGCTTTAATTGAGCGAAACAACCAATGAGAGCGACAAAACTTTGAGGATTAATCCGTTTCGCTTTCTTTACAATTTGCCTGCATTTTTTATCTGCATTTTCAGTAACAGAGCATGTATTAACGACAAAAATATCAGGTGTATCATCAAAACCCACTTTTGCATAACCTGCTTTTTCAAAATCTCGAGCAATTGTCGATGTTTCAGAAAAATTAAGCTTACAACCTAAAGTATAAAAAGCAACTTTCTTATATTGATTCATTGTTCTGCAAAGATAATTGATTCAAATTATAAACAAAAAATAAACCCCTCGTTTGAGGGGCTTTTAAATGGATTTCTATTTTTTTAACCTTTCCAAACACCTCTTTTTTCGTATGCTTTAATCCTCTGATTGATTCTCTCTTTAGAATCCATTGGTTTTAATTCCTTTAATGCTGTTACTATTGCTTTTTTGACATTTTTAAAAGCCTCTTCATGATTTCGATGAGCTCCATTAATCGGTTCTTTAATCACCTCATCAATAAGTCCTAATTTCTTCATGTCTTTAGCAGTTAACTTTAATGCTTCCGCAGCTTTTTCTTTATATTCCCAAGAACGCCAAAGTATAGAAGAACATGATTCCGGTGAAATTACTGAATACCAAGTATTTTCCATCATATAAATTCGATCGCCAACACCAATACCTAAAGCCCCCCCTGAAGCTCCTTCTCCAATAATGACGCAAACAATCGGGACTTTAAGTCTCATCATTTCATAGATATTTCTTGCAATTGCTTCTCCTTGTCCTCTTTCCTCTGCTTCAAGTCCCGGAAATGCACCCGGAGTATCAATAAAAGTAACTACCGGTTTATTGAATTTTTCAGCCAACTTCATTAAACGAAGTGCTTTTCGATATCCTTCAGGATTAGGCATACCAAAATTTCGATATTGTCTCATTTTAGTATTTACCCCTTTTTGTTGTCCTACAAACATTACTGTTTCTCCGTCTAACAATCCAAAACCTCCTACCATTGCTTTATCATCTCTAACATTTCTATCTCCATGTAGTTCTTGAAATTTACCTTGTGTAAGGCTTTCAATATAAGATAATGTATAAGGTCTTTCCGGATGTCTGGAAAGCTGAACCCGTTGCCATGGTGTTAAAGAAGAAAATGTTTTTTTAGTTTCTTCCTTCAATTTCTTTTCTAATTCTGCAATTTTATCCGACATATCCACTTGAGTTTTCTGCTCAATCTCCTTCATTTGCGTTATTTTATCCTCAAGTGCTTTCAATGGTTCTTCAAAATCTAGATATACAGCCATGATATATTTTTTTGTTTTCGGGGCGAAAGTTACAAAAATACTTTTGTTGTTTTAAATTTGCAGCTATGATATTATTCCCTCATGCAAAAATTAATTTAGGATTAAATGTTCTTTTTAAACGCAAAGACGGTTTTCACGAGATAGAAACCTGTATGTATCCTATTCCTTTATTTGATGTTTTGGAAGTTATTCCTAACCAAACTATACAATTTGAAAACTCAGGACTATTGATTGATGGAAACTTTTCTGATAATTTAATTTTCAGAGCATATCAACTTTTAAATGAAAAGTTTCACCTCCCCAATGTATATATTCATCTATTAAAACAAATCCCTATGGGAGGCGGAATGGGAGGAGGGTCTTCTGATGCAACCTATATGCTAAAAGCACTGAATCATTTGTTTAATCTACAATTATCAAATAAAGAAATTTCTGATTTTGCATCTCAATTGGGGAGTGACTGTCCTTTTTTTATTGAACCCACCCCAAAAATCGCAACAGGAAGAGGCGAAATTCTAAAACCCATTTCTTTAGATTTATCGGGCTTTTATTTAAAATTAATCTTTCCTGGAATTCATATTAGCACAAAAGAAGCTTATTCTAAAGTAAGAATAGACCGAAACCCCGTTCCCATTGAAGAGATTCTTAAATTAGAACCGGAAGAATGGAACGGCAAATTATCTAATGCTTTTGAATTTTCTGCTTTCTCTATCTATCCTCAATTAAAAAGGATTAAGGAAAGTTTATATGAAGAAGGGGCCTTATATGCAAGTATGACAGGGAGTGGCTCTACAATATTCGGTTTATTTAAAAATAAACCCGATAATTCTAAAAACACTAAAATAGTTTTACTTAAATAACTATTTTTAAAATTTTACAGTCAGGCATATTTGTTACAAAAACAAAACCCGAAAAACATCTTAATTTCAGAGATGTCTTTCGGGCTCATTTATTAAACCAATAAAAAACAAATTCTACTTAGATAGAACGTTCTTTTTTATGAAAGGTTGCATTTTTTTAATACAACTCTTCTTTTAAAGTTGTTCTGTAATCTTTAATCTCTTCTCTATTAATCTTATGATCCGAACGAAGAAGTAGATTAAGTAAGTACAATAAGTTCTCTTTATCATCAATTTCTACCGGAAACTCATTACCTTCTTCATCCTCCTCATATTGAACTTTCACATCAAATGATTTATTTTCTTCTAAATACTCATAGGTTAACCGAAGAACCTTTGTTACAAGCGGATCCTCTTCTTTTAAAGCATACTTTCTTATTTCTTTTAATGCTTCAATGACTCCGTCTGCAAGAACTCCTTCTTTTTCTACCTTTTTAATTAATGCTTGTATTTTCTTATTTGCTGCTTCAAGTTTCATATATCTTGTTAATTAATTCATAAAAATAGAGGAACATAACGTTCCTCATTGGCAAATTTAAGCATTGTTATTTTAATATCATAACAGGAAGATAAAAATCATATCTACTTATCGAATAACATTTACATGACCTTTAAATATTTTTCGCTCATCTGACAGTGTTGTCTTCACTTCTATCTTCCAAATATAAGTCCCGTCTTCAACCAATTTACCATTATAAGTTCCGTCCCACCCTATTTTATCATTATGCGTTTCAAAGATAAGTTCTCCCCAACGATTATAAATATACATCACAAAATCATACGGATCATACCCCGCATAAAAAACCGGTTGAAATGTTTGATTGTATTCATCCATATCCGGAGTAAATGTATTAGGAATATAGAATATTAATGGCTCTTTTACAATAATAGAACGTGTTGTCGTGTCCGTACAACCAATTGGAGAAATAGCAGTAAGCGTCACCGTATATCCTTGCGATGCATCTAATAAAGGGTATTGATGCATTGGATTCTCTTCTGTTGATGTTTCCCCATCTCCAAAATCCCATGTATAATTTACCGAATTCTGAGAATAATTCTCAAAAGAAACATCCGTATCTCCCGTCATAATTACCGGAGGATTGACTGAAAAATCAGCTACCGGCATTGGTACTACATTAATAAAATCTTGATACGTTTGCGTAGCAGTACAACCCGTACTTGATGTTACGGTCAATGTAACATCATAAACTCCAGGTGAATCAAAAGTATAATCAACACTAGAACAACCATAAAGTAAATCTTGTGCACCTTCAATATCCCAAACACAATTTACCAAAGAAGATGTTGTTGTACTATTATTTGTTAATGTAACTGCAAATGGCTCACACCCTGGATCTGTCGATGTAAAATTAACAATGGGTAATGCTTCAACGACCACTGTTGCCGTATCTGAGTTTAAACAACCAAAATTATCTGCCGTAACAATATAATCAGTTGTTCCTACCGGAGGGGTAAACGAAACCCCTTCTACAACACCGCCTGTCCAAGTTGTTGGCACTCCTAAAGGATTATTCGGTGTTAATGTAATTGTTTCTCCTTCACATATCAGAAAATCCGAAATAGAAATAGGGGGAGTTACAGCTAATATTGTTATTTCTTGTGTAACTAAAGTCTGATTACCACAATCATCTGTTACCGAATAAGTTCTTGTTATAATTTCTCCATTACAAACATTCCCGTCAGACACGTCAGAGACAAAAGCAACAATCGGGTTTGCTGTACAATTATCCGATTCACCGACAACAACATTTGGATCAGGTGCAGGAACATCATTTGCTCCGTTTACTGAAATTGGTGAAGGATTACTCGCTACAGGAGGAATCACATCGTTAATCGTAATCGTTTGGGTACACGTTGAAGTATTCCCACAAGAATCTGAAATTTGATATATTCTTGTAATCACTTCAGGACATGTATTACCATCACTTGTTTCGCTTAATAAAACAAAAGAAGTAGTGTCTAAAGACAAATCATCTGAAGCACTTCCTCCTGCCGAGATAAATTGAGCATAGGACGAATATGCCGGTTGTTCCGATATACTACAAGTTGCCGTTAAGTTCCCGGGACAAGAAATCGTCGGTGGTCCTGCATCTATTGTAACATTAAAAGACTCTTCGCTTGAACACCCCGGAACCGGATGATATGCATAAATTGTCATTGAAGATGTGATGATGTCTCCCGGATTATACATCGTACCTGTCCCTCCGGGTCCGGAAAAATATGCTTCGCTTCCAGACAAACCTGTTCCTGTGATAGGTGGTAAAGTATAGGGACCACATACGATTGTATCATTAATTGGATCAATACTCCCTACCGTTCCTGCTACTGTTATATAAATTGAATCCGTAGCTTGACATCCTGTACTTGAATCGGTTAACGTTCCATAATACATTGTTGATGATGCGGGGCATGCAGTTGTTGTTTGTGTATTTGTACTACTTAGACCGGTCCCGGGCGACCAAGTGTATGAATAAACAGAAGCCATACTATAAGTTATATTTACAGTAAGGTTAAGTGTCACAAAATCTCCCGGAGCGTAATTATCTTCGTCTTCAGACACCAACTGAATTGAAGAAATCGGTAAATAAGGGGTTAAATCAAAATTAGTCGTGTTACAAAGATCTACAGCTATTGTTGTTCCATCCACTACAATATTAAAAGTATACCAACTAGGACAATTTGAACCGCTAATATTTCCGTCAATTGTTATTCCTGTAATTGTTGCTCCTGCCGGAACGCAAGGAAAACTATTTACTTCTGCTATTGTAGGGTCATTATCATCCCCTGAAGCTGTAGCCGTCTCTTGACAAATAGACCCCGGACCACCTGATACTAAAGTCATGTTCAGATCTGTACATCCATTACATGGTAAGGTTGTATTGGTTGCAGTAACATCAACAACCATAGGATTAACTATAACAGTAACGGCATCAGTACAAGAAGTTGTTCCATCGGTAAAAGTAACATTGTATGTGGTGGTAGTCACAGGAGATACATTTTGACTTTGCGGATCATTTGTCCCTGGTATATTGGACCAATCATATGTATAACCACAAGGAATACTGTTAATGACAACATTATCAATTCCCCAATGGTCATGTACTGTTGAAGTTGCATTAGGCTGATCCCATTGGAACATTGTATTTGCAGACCAAGCTGCTGTTGGAATTGTAAAACAATAGTTGTCCCAAGAATAATAAGGATGTCCCGGATTTTGACTTGGAGGAACCGGTTGAAAATAAAAGATATCAACCCAAGTAACACCTCCATCTATAGAATATTGGAAAAAGACACCTTCATTAGTTAAATCCGGATCCTCACAATTACTCGAAGAATTATCATCTGCTGCAAAATCCAAATCAAAGCAAATTTGACCTCCACAACTCACATCAAATCCCGGTGTAGTTAATGTTCTTGGAAAAGGTACATTACCAAACCAAGCAGAAGGGGTACCATCTAAAGAAGGCCCACAAGGATTTGTAAAATCAGGAGAAGAAGAAGAAACCCATCCCGGATTTAAAGATGAACTATTAAAATCTTCTTGAAATACTGGAGAGGGACCTAATCCTGTCGCCATCAAATCAACAGAATCCCCGCATGATATTGTTACCGGATTTGGAGAAATCGTTACTGTACATTGAGAATAACCCAAAACCGATAAAAATAATAACGTGAATAATATCCATATATTTTTTTTCATGTTTTAAGTAGTTTTAAGGTAGAACTTCTGTGTTAATATTAATAAATTGAAAATCACTTAAAGGAGTCATATCCATTCCTTTGACATATTTCTCATAAGTATCAAACAAATACAAATGTTGATGTAAATATAAATCACTTGAACATTTGCCTTCTACACTTTCCCCCGGATTAAGAATTATTTCATAAAAATGTTCATCACTATCTATCTGATCACAATTTTGACAAACATTTTTTCTGTAAATAGCTAAATTCCATGAAAACTTCCTTTTTTGTAAACTTGTATTTGTAAACCTAAAGAAATATACATTTTGAATACGATCGCGATAGTCCGGACATTGATCTCTACTTATCTCTATTTTTAAATGCTTTTCATGCTGTATTTCTTTCCATTGAGAAAAAGAATTTGTAGCGATAAATAACGCAAACAATAAAACAGTCGTTTTAAATCGTTTAGATATCATAGTTAGTAAGTTAAAAAGTTCTCGTTTGAGAAACGTGTTATTTATAAAATGGTTGCCCTAAAATTCATATTATATTTTTCCTGGATATGCTTGCAATGCTTCTTTTAAAATTTTAACCGCTTTTTTCAAAACCGTTTTATTAAGAACATAAGCAATCCTCACCTCTTGTTTTCCTTCTCCTTCCGTTGAATAAAAACCATTAGCAGGTGCCATCATTACTGTTTTACCATCGGAATTAAATTCTTCCAGTAGCCATTGACAAAACTTCTCTGCATCATCTATCGGAAGTTTCGCTACACAATAAAACGCCCCTTTCGGTTGAGGACAATAAACACCTTCTATTTCATTAAGCCCGTTTACCATAATATTTCTTCTCTCCTGATATTCTTCAATCACCTCATCGAAATAAGATTTTGGCGTATCTAATGCTGCTTCCGCCGCTATTTGATCTATTGTTGGAGGAGAGAGTCTTGCTTGACCAAACTTTAAAGCAGCCTGCATCACCTCTTTATTTTTGGACACCAAACACCCTATTCTAGCTCCACACATAGAATATCTTTTAGAAACCGAATCAATCATAATGACAT
>JALWLM010000544.1 GCA_027084145.1 Crocinitomicaceae bacterium
AAAATTTCAGCAGTTTTTAGCAGACAGATACATTACGGGAACCTGCCCTAAATGTAAAAGTGAAAATGCTTACGGTGATCAATGTGAAAGTTGTGGCTCCGATTTAAGTCCATTGGATTTAATCAACCCTAAATCCACATTAAGTGGAGACACTCCTATATTAAAAGAAACCACACACTGGTATTTACCAATGCAAGACCATGAAAAATGGTTAACAGAATGGATTAAAGAAGGTAAACTGGACGGACAATTTCATCATAACCCTAAAAAATGGAGGAATCAAGTCATCGGGCAATGCATGTCTTGGATTGAAGGAGGACTAAAACCCAGAGCTATGACTCGAGATTTGGATTGGGGGGTAAAAGTTCCCGTTCCAAATGCTGAAGGGAAAGTGTTATATGTATGGATGGATGCACCTATCGGTTATATTTCAGCAACAAAGGAATGGGCTAAAAACAATAATAAAGACTGGAAAGATTACTGGACAGGAGATCGAAAACTTGTTCATTTCATAGGAAAGGATAACATTGTTTTTCATACCATTATATTCCCTATCTTATTAAAATCATACGGTGGATTTGTTTTACCGGATAACGTCCCTGCTTATGAATTCTTAAATTTAGAAGGAGATAAATTTTCCACTTCCAGAAATTGGGCGGTTTGGTTACATGAATATATCAAAGATTATCCCGATAAAATAGACGAATTAAAATATGTACTAACCTCTATTGCTCCTGAAACAAAAGACAGTGAATTCACGTGGAAAGAATATCAAGCAAGAGTTAATAATGAATTAGCGGATGTTTTAGGAAACTTCATCAATAGAGCATTAGTCCTTACGCATAAATACTATAACGGTATTGTTCCATCTCCAAATGAATTAAATGATGAAGACAATAACGTTCTAAATAAAATAAAAGAAATTCCGGATAAGATTTCTCGTCTTATTTATGACTATAAAATAAGAGAAGCACAATCTGAAGCGATGGCTCTAGCTCGTTTAGGAAACAAATATTTAGCAGATAATGAACCTTGGAAGAACATAAAAACAGATCCTAATCGGGTACAAACAATTATGTATGTTGCTTTACAAATATCTGCAAATCTTAGTATTATATTACAACCGTTTTTACCTCGAACAGCTAAAAAAATCTCCTCTTTCTTAAATTTTGTTTCAAAAAACTGGGAAGATGCAGGCACTGGTCATCTTTTACCTGAAGGTCATCAAATCAATAAACCTGAAATTTTATTTTCAAAGATAGATGATGACTTTGTAGAAAAAGAACGAGAAAAACTAAAGCAAACTCAAAAAAAAACAACTCCTCTTCCTGCTCAAAAAGAAGAAATACTTTTTGATGATTTTATGAAAATGGATATACGAACAGGGGTAATTGTAGAAGCTGAAAAAGTAAAAAAAGCTAAAAAACTTTTAAAATTACTTGTCGATACGGGAATTGATAAAAGAACGATCGTTTCCGGTATTGCTGAACATTATCAACCTGAAGAAATTATAGGAAAGGAGGTTTGTGTATTATTAAATCTTGCCCCTAGAAAAATTAGAGGCGTTGAGTCTCAAGGAATGGTATTAATGGCGGAAAATAAAGATGGAAAACTTACATTTGTTTCCCCTGAAGAAAAAATGAGTCCGGGAAGTGAAATCAGATAATTTTTTACTTTACAAACCCTGCCTGTTTTAAACATTTTTTATAGCTTTGCAAGTTTATTTAACTTGGTCTCAACAAAGACCTTTAACTCTTTAAAATTTAACAAATAAATCACTCGCATTATGAGTAAAATGAAATTATCCCAATTTGATTTTGATCTTCCCGAAGAATTAATTGCAAAACATCCTGTTGAAAACAGAGATGAATCAAGGTTAATGGTGGTACATCGAAAAACCGGAGAAATCGAACACAAAATGTTCAAAGATCTTTTGAATTATGTAGATGAAGGAGATGT
>JALWLM010000545.1 GCA_027084145.1 Crocinitomicaceae bacterium
TCTCTAGATAAATGATCTATTTGTTCATAAATTTCCGCTACTGAATCCACTCTATTATGAAAAAGTATGGCTTTAGCCAGCCCAAACATCAATTCCAAATTAGAATCTAATGATAATGCAATATGTCCTTTTAATTGTTCTTTTGCTTTTATAAGTTCTTTTTCACTTAAGCCCTCTTCTACTAAATATTGTAATTCTTGATGAACCAAAGACAATGCTTTATCTCTATTCTTTTGATCTGTTCCCAAATAAATAATCCAAAATCCAATATCTGAATATGAATTATAATTTCCCTCTATATGATACACCAAACCGTGTTTTTCTCTTAATGATAATGTCAACTTAGAGTTTAACGCAGGTCCCCCCAATACATTAATCAATAAAGTGATCGCCTTTTTATCTGCATTATTATAAGACGGTGCTTTTCCTCCCAGAATAATGTGATTTTGAACATTCGCTTTTTTTTCTGTTAAATAAAACGGTTGGACATCCGGAATCGGAGGATTGTACAATTTCACTTCTCTATTTTCTATTTCTTTAAAAGACTCTTCAAGTTCATTTTTTAAAAAATCAACCTCAAAATCTCCCACAATCGAAATAACACAGTTTTTTGCAGTAAAATAACGTTCTTTATAAGCCAATAATTTTTCTTTACTAAATGACTTCAAAGAGTCTTTTGTTCCTAAGATATTATACCCCAATGGATGACCTGAAAATAATTTTTCTTCGAAATCATCATAAATTCGCTCCGAAGGTGTGTCCAAATATGATAAAATCTCATCGAGAACAACATCTTTCTCTTTCTCAATCTCATCTTTCGGAAAATTTGCATTTTGTACGATATCTGATAATAATTCACAAGCTATATCAAAATGATTTTTTCTAAAAGAAGCATGAATACAAATTTCTTCCTTGGTTGTATAGGCATTCAGTTCTCCTCCTACAGAATCTAAATCCGTGAAAATATCAAGGGCAGAACGCTTTTCAGTTCCTTTAAAAATACAATGTTCCAAAAAATGAGCTAATCCTTCTTCTTCGGGGGTTTCATATCTTGAACCGGCTTGAAAAAACACCCCCATGTGAGCTACAAAACGATCCGTCTTTAAAAAGACAACCCTTATTCCGTTAGACAATGAAAATATATGAGGATTAATCTCAAACATTCTAAGGATTCAAGCGTTTTATTTCCCAATCTCCTTTAGGAGTTTTTTCATAAGCAATACGGTCATGAAGTCTTGAAGGGCGACCTTGCCAAAATTCAAAATAATTTGGGATAATTTCATATCCTCCCCAAAAATCCGGTCGGGGAATTTGTTCTACATTTTTAAACTTTTCCGTCAATCGTTCTACTTCTTTTTCCAATGCTTCTCTGGAAGACAATACCTCACTTTGTTTAGAGGCCCATGCTCCAATTTGACTTTCTCTAGGGCGTCCTGCAAAATACTTATCTGAAACTTCAGGACTGGTTTTCTTTACTTCTCCCCTCATTCTGATTTGCCTTTCCAACTCTCCCCAAAAAAAATTAACCGAGACCTTTGGATTAGCTTCTATCTCTTTTGATTTAGAGCTATTGTAATTGGTATAAAAAACAAAATTTCCATCAATAAGATCCCGAACATAAACAATTCTTGAAGACGGAAATCCTTGTTTATCAACCGTGGAAAGACACATTGCATAAGGGTCTAATAATTGTGCTCCTACCGCTTCTTCAAACCATACGGAATATTGCTCTACAGGATCTTTTTTGACAGAATCTTCCGTTAAGGGACGATTCGCAAAATCTCTGCGAATCACATTCAAATAATTTCTAACCTCTTCAATACTCATTTATTAAGGACTTTCAATCGTATCTTCTATATCATCATCAATGTCTTCTCCCGGCGCACTAAAAACAACTCCTTTGCCTTGTGTTCTTTCTTCTTCGATCTCATCATTAATTTCTTCTTCCAATGGACGTCT
>JALWLM010000546.1 GCA_027084145.1 Crocinitomicaceae bacterium
CAACATTGTGTATAAGTAATGGCGGGCGAAGTGTTTAATTCAAAATATTTGTCTTAAATTTAGGTCATTAAAAACCTGAAAGGTAGGTGAGTAAAAACCGCTACTTTTCATATACGTAACCGTTACCACCAATTAGAACAAACATTTATGAACATAGATATTATTGGAGCAGGAATAGGAGGATTAACTACCGCTATTGCACTTGAACAAAAAGGAATCAAAACAAGAATTTTTGAACAAGTCGAAAAAATAAAACCAGTTGGAGCGGGAATTATTTTGGCTAATAATGCAATGCAAGTTTATGAAAAGTTAGGCTTGCGAAAACTAATTGAGGAAAATGGAAATCCAATTTCTTCAATGAATATTACCAAATCAAGCCTAAAACCTCTTTCTACAATCGACTTGTCATATTTTGAACAAATACATAATACCAAAAACATTGCAATTCATAGAGGAACATTACAACAGATATTAATTGACAAATTAAAATCGACCAAAATTAATCTTGACCATAATCTAACTTCAATAGTTGAAAACACAAACGGGTATTCGTTAGAATTTGAAAATGGAGAACGCATACAATCCTCAACGGTTTTGGGAGCTGATGGACTAAATTCAGTAGTTAGACAAAATTTATTCCCGAATAATAGAATACGAAATGCTAATCAAATATGTTGGATAGGAATTACGGAATACGAATTACCGATAAAATTCAGAAACGAACTGAACGAGGCTTGGGGAAAATCAGAACGTTTTGGATTTGTTCAAATTGCCCAAAATAAAGTTTATTGGTATGCTTTAAAATCGTTCAAAAAAAATAAAAAAGAGTTTTCCATCCACGATTTAGAACAGTATTTCAGCGATTACAATTCAGTAATTAAAGGCATTATAAAATCAACTAAAAAAGAACAAATAAATACTGCCGAAATTTCTGATTTAAAACCAACAAATATTTGGTATAAAGAAAATGTCTGCTTAATCGGAGATTCTGCACACGCAACAACCCCAAATATGGGACAAGGTGCTTGTCAAGCCATAGAAGATGCTTATGTGCTTTCAGAATGTTTGAGCAAATATAGAACTACTAAAGCATTTTCCGAATATCAAAATTTAAGATTACCTAAAGCACATCAAGTAGTAAAAGCGAGTTGGCTTGTTGGAAAAATGGCACATCTTTCAAATCCAATATTAATTGGTCTGCGTAATCAAATGTTGAGATTAACACCTTCGTCTGTTAACAGAAAACAGAATGAACAAATTTTTCAATTGGCAAAAATATGATAACAGTATTATCCATAATTTTATTTGTTATTTTTTCTTCACTAGGTTTTATCCATTTTTATTGGCTTTTTGGCGGAAAATGGGGACTTGAAAAAGCTTTACCTACAAAAGAAGCTGGACAAAAAGCAATGGAACCACCAAAAATTGCTACTGTAATTGTTGGTATAGGCTTAATATCATTTGGTTTAATCTATTTGATAAAAACAGGTCTAATCAATTTTCAAATTCCGAATTGGATAATTACCTATGGAAGTTGGATAATTCCTTCCATTTTTATTTTACGAGCAATTGGTGATTACAATTATGTTGGGTTATTTAAAAAAATAAAGAATACTGAATTTGCGAAAGCTGATTCAAAATGGTTTATCCCTTTGTGTTTGACAATTGGAATATTAGGAATACTGATACAACTTATGAATTAATAACTGGTGGTAACAATGTATAAAAATAATAGCGGTTTAAGTGCTAAACGAAAGTAAGTAAATATAAAAAAGGTCTTTGTTTAACGGAAAAGTTAGTGGTTACTAATCCGCTACTATTCTTATACTAGCCCGTTACAAATAATACCTCTGAAATCAACTCTAAAGAGTTGAATATAACAGAAATAAACTGAATTTTTGAATGAAATAAAACCAACCCGCATTGAATTCGGCGAAATGAAATTAGAATGCCAAATCA
>JALWLM010000547.1 GCA_027084145.1 Crocinitomicaceae bacterium
GAGAACATTGATAATTATGCTGTAGCACATAGCGAAGATGAACCAAAACTACTTAAAGAATTAAGTAAAGAAACTTGGCAAAAAGTATTAATACCTAGAATGTTAAGTGGTCATTTTCAAGGTAGAGCCTTGAGTTTGTTATCCCATATCGCTCAACCTAAAAGAATTTTAGAAATCGGCACCTATACCGGTTATTCTGCGATTTGTCTTGCTGAAGGGTTACAAGAAAACGGAAAATTAATTACCATTGACATCAACGAAGAATTGGAAGAAATCGTTTCCCGGTATATTGAACAATCGGGATTTAAAAACAAGATCAAACCTATCATAGGCAATGCTTTGGAAATTATTCCTACACTCAATGAAACTTTTGATATCGTTTTTATTGATGCCGATAAAAAAAATTATATCAACTATTACAATCTTGTCTTTGATAAAGTAAGAAAAAACGGACTTATCATTTTTGATAATGTTTTATGGTCGGGTAAAGTTTTGAAACCTGTAAAAGAAAATGATCGAAGTACAAAAACAATTGTAGAATTAAATGAATTACTACATAAAGACCATAGAGTTCAAAATGTGCTTTTCCCAATACGTGACGGATTGATGGTTGTACGAAAAATCGAAGAATAAAACTATCTTTGTTAAAATCAAAAACATGAAACAAGTTAGCGTTCAAAGCATTGAAAAAGCAATTGATAAAATAGATCATTTAGATGATGATGGATTAGAAAGAGTATAGGAAACATACGATTTAGCACAGCAGTACCTTTTGGGTTATGTTGTTTCTTCGGCAATTGAGTTTCAAAACCCCAATTTAGAGGGACTCTTAATTTACTATTTCTGTCTGATTTTCGAAGCTTTCCAACAAGAAGGAATTCAACTTAATAAAATCACAGAGCAAGATATTGAAGATTTTGAAAAAGATTACATGGAAGTCCTTAATGAATACTTTGAAAAAGAAAATGAGGAAATTTTAGAAGATTATATCGGTCAAACAGATCTTATTAAATTTATGATGATAGAGGTCAGTACGGAAGATGAAGATGGCACATCCTTAGATGACAAAACAGCTACCCAATTATTTATCGTAACAATAGCGATGATTGGATTAATGAATCGTGCAATTAAAGAATGAAAACACCGGAAGAAATAGTTAAGCAAATGATGAAAGGCGACCATTTCAGTCGCTGGATGGGACTTGAAATTGTAGATATCAAAAAAGGGTTTTGCAAAGCAAAATGTGTTATCAAGAAAGAAATGCTGAATGGTTTTTCAATATTACACGGAGGAATTACTTTTTCTTTATCCGATTCCGTTCTTGCCTTTGCGGCAAATTCTTATGGATACAAATGTGTAAGTATTGAAACCTCTATTACTCATCTTAGACCCGTTTTTGAGAATGAAACATTAACCATTTTATCAGAAGAAATACATCGAGGAAGATCAATCGGTGTCTATTCTGTCAAAATTTATAATGAAAAGAATATCTTAGTTTCTAATTTTAAAGGAACTGTTTCCATTTCAAAAGATATTTGGTAATGAAACTCATTTTTGCCAGTAACAACGAAAATAAAACAAAAGAAATCCGAAAATTACTCCCGGAAAGTTTCACATTACTTAGTTTAAAAGACATCCTTTTTACAGAGGGACTCCCGGAAACTTCAGGGACAATTGAAGGGAATGCCATTGAAAAAGCTCAAACACTTCATGAAAAATTAAATATACATTGCTTTGCAGACGATACCGGTTTAGAAATTGAGTCTTTAGGTGGTGCTCCCGGAGTAGATTCCGCTCACTATTCAGGAGAAAGAAACGATGAAAAAAACATCCAACTTGTACTTGATAACTTGAAAGATAAAAAAAATCGAAATGCTCAATTTAGAACGGTAATTGCTCTTATTTTAAACAAGGAATTACATCTTTTTGAAGGCATTGTTAAAGGTGCCATACAAGAA
>JALWLM010000548.1 GCA_027084145.1 Crocinitomicaceae bacterium
ATTTGATTTTTGACGGAGATTCATCTTATTACGCAAGTCCGTTTTTACCTTATATTTTAACTTCAATGCAGGAGGTATATGGAAATTTGTATAATAATCTTAGTGATGTTTATGACGCTCCTTATGATGTAAATATACAAAATCTGTTGGCCAATGGCAATTCATCATTTTATCAATGGTATGTAGGAATAGGCGGGTCGAATTATTATAACTTTATGCAAGATAGTGTGTTGAATAATATGCTGGCAGATGTTAACAGAGATATTCATCCTATCCACATTGCATTAAAAGCCAATAACGTTTACCGTTGGGTGCCACAAGCTCCGGTAAGAATGTTGTATTGCGGAGCCGATTCAATGGTTTCACCGAATAATGCAATTGTTGCTTTAGATACGATGTTGAGTCTGGGGGCCAATAATGTTCAAGCGATTAATATAGATAATAATGCAGACCATAGTGGTTGTTTTAAACCTTCAATTGTTCAGGCTTTAAATTTTTTTGAACAATTAGCAGTTCATTGTATATATCTCGATTTGTCTGAAGAGGAAGATGGTAAAAATGACTATTCTATTTTACCGAATCCGGCTTCGGATGAAATCATATTTAAGGGAATTTCTTTAGAAAACAGATATATTTTAATTACTTCTATGAATGGAAAAGAAGTTCTTTTTGTAGAAGGAAACAATGAAAACAAAGTAAACATTAAAAGCCTTCCGAAAGGAACTTTCATTGTTCATGTCCAAAATGAAGAAGGAAAAACTTTATATCAAAGTAGATTGATTAAAGATTAATTAAAGAATTATTTTGCTTTATCTAAACTAAAGGTAAATGTACTTCCTACACCAAGGGTGCTTCGGACATTGATTGTTTGTTCGTGTCTTTCGATGATGTGTTTGACAATCGCTAAGCCTAATCCTGTTCCACCTTTATTCCGTGTACGACTTTTTTCTACGCGATAAAATCGTTCAAAAATCCGAGGGATATCAGTTTCATCAATTCCGAGACCATTATCTGAAACTTCCGTTGTAATAATATCATCTAATTCATAGAAACGAACACTGGTTTTTCCATTTATTTTACCGTAATTGATAGAATTTAGAATGAGATTATGTAAAACTTGTCCTATTTTATTTCGGTCGGCATAAACGTAGATAGGGTCATAGTTCTTTTGAATATGAAGAGTTATTTCTTTTTCTTTAGCTTGTGTTTCTAATACATCAAATATCTCCAACACAAGAGCTTTAATATCAAATTTTTCTTTTTTTAATGGGATTTGTTCAACTTCCAACTTAATGATTTGATCTAAATCTTCCAGTAATAGAGTCATTCTATCCAGCGATTTATAAGCTTTTTCCAAAAAAAGGCGATTGACCGTAGGGTCTTCAAGTCCTCCGTCTAATAGTGTTAAAATATAACCCTGTATAGAAAAGACAGGCGTTTTTAATTCATGGGCAAGATTTCCTAGAAATTCTCTACGGAAATTTTCTTGTTCTTTTAATTTTGATATTTCGGCGATTCGTTCATTAGTCCATTTTTTTGTTTCCTTTTCGGCAATTTCAATAATGTTTTCCGTCATACTATGCTTTACAATTTTAGATGATTTGGTAAACTTTCCTTTTCGAATAGATCGATATAGAATAGTAATTTTTTCAGTGATATAAATTCTAATCAAAAAGAAGAATACAATAAATGAAATGATTCCGGTAATGAGAGGAAGGATAAAAATCCAGTTATTTTGTTTCTCTATCAATGAAAATAAAAAAGCAATAAATAGAAATAAAAAAGCAGTAATTAAAAGACTACCTGCAAGAACCACATATATCGGTCGGATATTTTTCATTATTTTATTTGACATAATCTTGCTTATGCACAAGCATATATCGGTCATTATCTAGACGTAAATATCCATGATCATAGCAAAAGAAGTATTCTGAACCTGTTTTGGTTTTGTAAATATTTGTGAAATAGTGAAAATTAAACCCTTCTTCTGCAAGCGTGATACCATCCACCGTACGTTTTCCTTTAGGGTTTAATTCTGCTAAAATTCGTCTGTTTTTTCGTAAAATTCGATTGATTCTACGGACATACTTATTAAAATCTTCGTTTAGTCGATTATTAAAGACATTTCGGCAGTAGTCGGAACAAAATTTTTGATCTTTCCGTCCTCTTAATTTATCTCCACATTCTTTACATAAACGTTCTGCCATGTGTCTTTAGGTTAGGAGAAATAAAGAGCGGAGAGAGGGGGATTCGAACCCCCGGTACGCTTTTGGCGCACACACGCTTTCCAGGCGTGCCTCTTCAGCCACTCGAGCACCTCTCCTTAAATTCGAAGCAAATATAACAAAACGAAACATTAAACAATAATTTACTGTAAAAAAGGCTTCATTTCTTCATAAACTCCTTTTCTTAATTGGACAAGCTTTTGTGCATATTCTTGTAATTTCTTTTCTTTTTCTGTTTTCGGAATCCATTTTTTTACCGGAATAGGTTTTCCGTTTACATCAACAGCAACGAAAACAATGATGCAGTGTGTCTTTTTTTGAAAGTCTTGATCTTCAAAGCTTTTGGAATAAACATCAACAGCGATGTGAATGCTTGTTCTACCGGTGTGAATGACATGAGCATCAACCCGTACAACATCCCCGATATTGATAGGATGTATAAATCGGATACCTCCAACATATACGGTTACACAATAGCTTCCCGACCATGTTCTTGCACAAGTATAGGCCGTTTGATCGATCCATTTCATTACGGTTCCTCCATGAACTTTTCCTCCGAAGTTAACGTCTCCGGGTTCACTGATGAATTGAAAACTTATTCTGTCTGTAGCCATTATTTAGTCTTTAAGAAAAAAGAAAAATACAAAATATCCTTCAAACAATGCCGTTCTTTGACTAATCCCATTATATTTACGGGTAAAGTTTTGAAAATGAACTTATATTCTAAAAAACAGCGATGGAAAATGATTCTATTGGTTGTTGCCTTAATTTTGGTGGCAGTCTCTTTGTTTGTTTCTAATGAAATTGTTCGTCGAGTATCAGCAAGAGAGAAGGAACGAGTAGAGCAATGGGGGGCAGCAATTCATAAAAAAATGGAGATGGTTCGCTTGACCAACAATACGTTTAATCAATTAAGAGAAAGAGAAAGAGAAAAGATTAAATTATGGAGTGAAGCGACAAAAGAAGTGACCAAAATCTCACCATTAAACGGAAGTTCATGTTTTGAATTCCCTCTGAAAATCATTCAAGATAATGAAGATATTCCCGTGATTATGATGGATAATTTCGGAGAAATAACCGGATTTATTCATGTTGACTTTGATACGAACCGGATTAGAAAGCAGTATCATCATTTTTCAGAAAAGCAATTAGAAGAAAAACTGGAAGACAGCTTGAAAGCGTTAACTCAATTGTGGCAAAAGAAAAATCCTCCTTTTACCGTAGAAATTTATGATGGTATGTTTACAACATTCTATTTTAATGACTCAAAGACAATTATTCGTTTAGAAAAAGAAAGAGATTCTTTAATTCAAGCGTTTAATCATGATTTAATTAACAATGAAAATATGGTTCCTCTTCTATTAATTGAGCCAAAAACCAAAAAAATAATAGGTCATAACCTGGGAAAAGATTTTGATTCTATAAATGTTGAACAATATATTTATCGATTTTCTAAAGTTAATGAACCGATTCACTTGCAATTGGATGATCATACTTCCAGTATATTGTATTATGATGAAAGCCCCGAATTAAAACAACTTCGATACTTTCCCTATATTCAATTCTTAGCTATCGGGTTGTTTATTTTTATAGGATATTTGATTTTTAGTACATTTAGAAAAGCAGAACAAGATAAAGTTTGGGCGGGAATGGCTAAAGAAACAGCTCATCAATTAGGTACTCCTCTTTCTTCTTTATCGGCTTGGATTGATTTCTTAGAAGCTAAAGATATTTCTCCGGAAGTCATTCAGGAAATGAAAAAGGATGTAGAAAGGCTGGTTAAAGTAACAGATAGATTTTCAAAAATAGGTTCAGAAACACCTCTAAACAATACCAATATAAGTGCGACTGTTCAATCGGTTTGTAATTATATGCGTCCCAGAATATCAGAACAAGTAAAAGTTGATTTGCGTCTTGATAAAGATGCTCGTGCTTATCATAATGTTTCTCTGTTCGAATGGGTGTTGGAAAACCTTTGTAATAACGCAATTGATGCAATGAGTGGAAAAGGTGACTTAACGGTATTGGTGTCTAAAGATAAACATCATGTTTATATTGATGTAACAGATACGGGAAAAGGGATTCCTGCATCACAATACCGTAGAATCTTTGAGCCCGGATTTTCTACGAAAAAAAGAGGGTGGGGTTTAGGTCTTTCTCTTGTAAAGAGAATAATTTCATCTTATCACAAAGGAAAAATATTTGTATTGCATTCGGAAGAAGGTAAAGGAACAACCTTTAGAATCGTATTAAAAAAAGCAGATTAAAAATCTTTTAAGAATTGTTTTAATTTTTGTTCATCTTCCTTCTTTAATATCATCAATTTATCATTGGTTTGTATAATGATATAATTCTCTAGTCCATCAATTAAAGCTTCATTTCCTTTAGGGATATTGACAATACAATTTTTCATGTTTTTCTCGACTATTTTCCCACCTATACAGGCATTGTTGTTCTCGTCCTTTGGTAAATGTTGTTCCAAGCTACCCCAAGTACCAAGGTCTGACCAATCAAAAACGGCAACAACAACTTCAATGTTTTTTGCATGCTCCATAACGGCAAAGTCGATGGAAATATCTTCACACTTATCAAATGCTTCACTGATATGTGGGTATTCTTGTTCAGTGTGATAGATGGATAAATTTTCAATAAAAAGGCGATATAATTCCGGTTGAAATTGTTGAAGTGCCTGAATAATCGTAGAAGCTTTCCAGATGAAAATTCCGGCATTCCATAAGAAATTGCCCTTTTGAAGAAATGATTTAGCTGTTTCCAAATCAGGTTTTTCTCTAAATTGAATCACAGGAAAAACAGTATTTGGTTTTATTTGGCTTTCAGGTTTAACTTCAATATATCCATAACCTGTATCAGGTCTTGAAGGCGGAATTCCGATGGTAACAATGTGCTCTTTTTGTGCAACTTTTATGGCTGTTTTAACCGTGTTGGCAAAATCATGCTCTTTTATAATTAAATGATCCGCGGGAGAGATAATCAGACAGGCATTTTTATTTTGACTATAAATCTTGCCTGCAGCATAGGCAATACAAGGAGCGGTATTTTTTCGTTGAGGTTCGGTAAGAATTTGATTTTCATTTAATTCAGGAAGTTGTTCTAATACTAAATCTTTATATTTTTCATTCGTTAGAATGTAAATGTTTTCTTTGGGAGACACATGAAGCAATCGTTCATAAGTCATTTGGATAAGTGTTTTTCCAATTCCTAAGACATCTAGAAATTGTTTAGGATGTTCGGGAGTGGAAAGAGGCCAAAACCGGCTTCCAATTCCTCCGGCCATGATAATACTATAGTTATTTTTCATCTTTTAAAATTTTAACTTTAGCCAATTTATGTATTAGGTATTGGCGTTGAGTATGAATTTCTTCACAAAGAACTCTTGTTCTTCTGATATTTCCCTTTCTAAAAACCTTAGAATTAAGTGCGAAAATAGTGTTTTTATCTAAAGTTTCCAGAGTGATGAGATTTTCGTCCTCTTTCTTGTCATATTTCATTAAAACACGGGATAAATGAATATCTGAACAAGATGATGCTTTTACTTTGATTAAAGAATTAAGTAATGCTTTTTCGATGTCCTTAGGTAGATCTCCCTGGTTGATAACAGGAAGTATCAATTGACGATATGCTACTTTCCATTCTGTTCCGTGCGGAGCGACACGGTTTCCATATTTGTTATACGTTATTAAATGAGCAAATTCATGAAGAGCAGTAATGAGAAAAGCGTAGGGGTTAAGATTATTATTAACGGTAATTTGATGTTTTCCTTTTCTGTTAGGTCGAAAATCACCCAGTTTTGTTTTTCTGGGCTTAACGGCTGAAAATTTAACGGGATGTGACAAAAAAATATTTACAAGGTAGGAGACATACTCTTGAGGTATGTATTTAGAAAAAAAAGTTTGATATTTCTGAAAATCATTCACTAAGCAAAAGTAAAATAATTCCACATCTTTCTAATATATATGGGAAGGATATAAAAATATTAAAAATGAAAAAAATAAATTAACTTTACAGGCTGATGAAGATAATTAAAAATATAGGACGTTTTATTCAAATGCTTTTTGTGGTTTATTCAAAACCTGAGAAGTGGAGTGTTTTTAGGGAGTCATTATTTACTGAAATATACCATATAGGAGTTAATTCTATTCCCATTGTAGCATTAATGTCGACATTTATGGGTGGGGTTATTGCTTTGCAGACAGCGTCAAATATGTCAAACCCTTTGTTGCCAAGTTATACGATAGGTTACATTACATGTTCGAGTACCATATTAGAGTTTTCTCCGACAATTATCAGTTTGATTTTAGCAGGTAAGGTAGGGTCAAACATTGCATCGGAAATAGGAACAATGAGAACCACGGAACAAATAGATGCATTAGAGATTATGGGGGTGAATAGCCTAACTTATTTAGTCTTACCCAAAATTATTGCTTCAATTCTTTTTTTTCCGATTTTGGTAATTATATCAATGGGTTTAAGTTTATTAGGGGGATGGTTGTCCCTTGTTTTAACGGGGTTATCAGATACAGAAACATATATTTATGGAATTCGTTATGATTTTCGAGTGTTTTTTGTCGTTTATGCACTTGTTAAGACAGTTGTTTTTGGTTTTTTAATTGTTTCTATCGCATCTTTTTATGGATTTTATACAAAAGGAGGTTCTTTGGATGTCGGACGTTCAGCAACAAAGGCGGTTGTTAGTAGTTCTGTTGCTATCTTGATTGCGAATTTCATTTTAACACAACTGTTTTTGTTATGATAAGAATTGAGCATCTAAATAAATCTTTCGGTGACAAACAAGTATTGTTTGATATTAATACGGAGTTTCAAAAAGGCAAGGTAAACTTAATTATCGGAGCTTCCGGACAAGGTAAATCTGTATTAACGAAATGTATCGTTGGTTTACTTGAGCCGGATTCCGGAGCAATTTATTATGGTGGACAAGATTTTTTGAATTTTAATCGTCAAGAAAAGAAAGAAATTCGTAAACAAATCGGGATGTTGTTTCAAGCTTCGGCATTATTTGACTCTATGACGGTAGAGGAAAATGTGATGTTTCCGTTAACTATGTTTACCAATTGGACAAAAAAAGAAAAATTGGATAGAGTTAATTTTTGTTTGGATAGAGTCAATTTATCAGGGATTAACCATTTATATCCTTCAGAATGTTCCGGAGGAATGCAGAAAAGAATAGCGATTGCAAGGGCAATTTCAATGCAACCGAAATATCTGTTTTGTGATGAACCTAATTCGGGTTTAGATCCCAAAACTTCAATAGTTATTGATAATTTAATTAAGGAATTGACCTATGAATTTGATATAACAACAGTGGTTATCACCCATGATATGAATTCTGTAATAGAAATAGGAGATACGATTTTGTTTATTCATCAGGGGAAGAATTGGTGGCAAGGGGATAAGCACGGTATCATTACCACTGACAATAAAGAAGTTTCAGATTTTGTTTATGCTTCAGAGTTTATGAAAGAAATTCGAGCAAGTATTATGAAAAATCACAACACTTAATTTTTAATGAATGTAATAAGATAAAAGTAATCCCTCGCTTTTGAAGCGAGGGATTTTTATATTGGCGTTCTATCTACCCGAATAATCAGCAAGATAGAAACGGAAAAAGAGCCGTCAGTAGACGACTCTTTATATTCTTATTACATCATAGGCATTCCTCCACCCGGCATTCCTGCAGGAGCAGGAGTGTTTTCTTCAGGTTCGTCTGCTATGACACATTCAGTTGTTAATAACATAGAAGCGATAGATGCTGCATTTTCAATAGCAGTTCTTGTTACTTTAGTAGGATCGATAACTCCCGCTTCATAAAGATTCTCGAACTCTTCTGTTCTAGCATTGAAACCGAAATCATCTTTTCCTTCTTTTACTTTTTGAACAACAACAGCACCTTCTCCTCCGGCATTTCTAACAATTTGACGAAGTGGTTCTTCAATAGCTCTTTTTACAATGATGATACCTGTTGTCTCGTCATCGTTATCCCCAACCATGTCTTGAATTGCTTTTCCGGCTCTAATTAAAGCAACTCCACCTCCCGGAACAATTCCTTCCATGACAGCTGCTCTTGTAGAAGCTAAAGCATCATCAACACGATCTTTTTTCTCCTTCATCTCTACTTCGGTAGGTGCACCAACATAAAGAACCGCAACTCCTCCGGCTAATTTAGCCAATCTTTCTTGAAGTTTTTCTCTATCGTAGTCTGAAGTAGTTGCTTCAATTTGTGCTTTAATTTGATTGATTCGGGCTTCAATATTTTCTTTATTTCCTGCACCATTAATGATGGTTGTATTGTCTTTGTCAATTTCTACTTTTTCAGCAGAACCTAACATATCTAATGTTGCGTTCTCTAGAGTAAGCCCTCTTTCTTCAGAGATGACTTGTCCTCCGGTTAAGATTGCAATATCTTCCAACATTGCTTTTCTTCGATCTCCAAATCCGGGAGCTTTTACCGCTGCAATTTTAAGAGAACCTCTTAATCTGTTGACTACTAAGGTTGCTAG
>JALWLM010000549.1 GCA_027084145.1 Crocinitomicaceae bacterium
TACAATTATATGTATTCTGCTAAATACTTAAAAGAAATATCAGATAATTCATTTTTGGATTATTTAAAATTGTTATTTGGGATGGGGGAGCTCTCAGAACATGCCTATCAGATAGTTCAAAAGCACATCATTTTATGGGACACATCCGATGGAACACTTTATAATGATAATCGAAATATTATTAGAGTGTTTTCATTAGTTTATTTTTTAAAGAATGTAAACATTCATACCCTCTTTATCATTACATCTTTTATTGCAACGATTTCTTTGAGAAACTTTTTTATTACATTAAAACAAGTCACTTTTATAGATGATTTAACATTATTTATGAGTCTTTTATTTTTTCCATCCTTGTTAGCTTGGGGGGGAGGACCTATGAAAGAAGTATTTATGATTTTAGGGTTAAGTTATTTTTTTAGAGGAATGTTATTTTTTTATATTCATAAGACTTGGAAGAATTTTATTTTACTTGCTTTGGGGATAGTATTATTGATATTATTCAAACCTTACGTTTTAATGACTTTATTGTTGTCTGTCTTATTATTTTGGGTTATTCAGTATTTCTTTAAAGCTAAAAACAAATGGTCGTATGTAGCTATGGTGCTACTCACTTTTATTTTGTCAATTTTCTTTTTTAAAAACAGCATAACAGAAAAAATTTCCAAAAAACAATTTGATTTCATTAACATATCTAAAGGAGGTTATCATGTATTTGATCATCAAAATCATTACTTCATTTATTTCGGGGAAGAAGATGAGTCAAAGATTCGGCATATAGAAAATCAGAATAAGATTATAGTGAAAGAGCCGGTTGATGTGGAGGTTTATCTTCCGGGAGCATCAATGTTTTTAGATAAAGAAGTCCGTGTTCTTCCAAATAAAGAATTTGATATTGTTTTTCATCAAAAAAGGAGTAATAGCTTTTTTGAAATAACAAGGATTAAAAATCAATTTAATCGTTTGATTTACATGATTCCTGAAGCGATTGTTAATGTGTTATTCAGACCTACACCATTTGATCCCGGTTCATCGTTAAAAGTGTTGAGTTTTATTGAAACCATTTTACTTTTTTCATTTTTGGGATTTACGATTATCCATCGAAGAAAAATAGAGCAAAAAGATTTAGCAATTTATATTGCTGTTTTATTTTTTATTGTTTCAAATGCACTTCTTATAGGTTGGGTAACCCCTAATTTTGGAGCTATTGTAAGGTATCGACTGCCAATCTATCTTGCGATTTTATTTCTCTCTTTGCATTTATATAGAGGGAAAGAAGGAAAAGAAAAGTTTCAATAGGTTTAGTTTTCAATAACTTTTAGTTGTACTTACTTGATACTTTAGAAATTAGCGGTTTTCGTATTTATACGACTTATTTGAAAAACAAATTTCATTTACGAAAACCGCCAATACTTATATGTTATTCTTCTTCTTTTAGTTCTTCAGGAACTTCTCCTGTGAGCGTTTTTAAAAATATTATAATATCATTGATTTCTTCATCTGTCAAATCTTTGCCTAGTTGAGTTTTTGACATAATTTGTATAGCTTCACCTAAATCTTCTACACTTCCATCATGGAAATAAGGAGCTGTTTTTTCAATGTTTCTTAGAGAAGGAACTTTAAAGAAATATTTGTCTGATTCATTTTTTGTGACATCAAATCTACCATTATCGATGTTTTTACTTTTGGTGTGTTCCCAATAATTAGCAAATAATCCGAATTTTTGATAACTATTTCCTCCAAGTAGATTGCCTGAATGACATGTAATACATCCTGCGTCAATAAAAGTTTGTAGTCCTTTTTTCTCTTTTTCATTTAAAACATCATCATTACCTGCAATGTAATCATCAAATTTTGAAGGTGTAATTAATTTTCTTTCAAAAGCACCTATTGCTTTTTTCAAATTATCATATGTAATGGAAGGTTCTTCAGGGAATGCTTTTGAAAATAATTCTACATATTCTTCAATTTTTGATAATCTATTGATTACAGCTTGTTCATTTGGCATTGCCATTTCAATAGGATTTAATATAGGTCCACCTGCTTGTGCTTCAACATCAGGTTCTCGTCCATCCCAAAATTGAGCGAAATGTAAAGCAGCATTTAGGGTTGTAGGTGAATTTCTACTTCCTGCTTTTCCATCATTTCCTATTGATGTAGGCTTATTATCAACTCCAAATGTGTTTAAGTTGTGACAAGTGTTACAACTTTGTGTATTATCTTTTGACAATCGTTTATCAAAATATAATTTTTTACCCAATTCTACTTTTTCGTCAGTGACGATGTTGTTTGGATTTTCAGCGATTTCAGGTAAGGTTCCAAAAATCTGTCTAGCCCGTTCATTTAATTCTTTAAATTCGTCAGGTTTAACATCGGTTTCAGATACTTTATTGTTGCTTTTACATCCTGTAAGAACAAATACAGCTAATCCATAAAATAATATTCGTTTCATTTTTTTAGGTTTTTTAATGTTAGTTAATCTTATTGTTTATCATTAATGATTCGTATAGAGTGTTATTGTAAATATGAATTCAACATCCAGAGTGTTTTTTCTTTTTGAGAAATATAGTCACTAATTAGAGTAACAGTTCCTTCATCTCCGGCTTTTGTAGCTAAAGATAGAATGTTACGCTCTTTTTGAAGAAGAGTCGATAGATTTGAGACGATAATTTCAACTCCTTTTGTGCCATCTGTAACACTTTTTTCTTCTTTGATTTCAGAGACCTTTATGTAATCACTAAAGGTATGCAAAGGTTCTCCTTCTAATGTTAGAATTCTTTCTGCTATTTCATCTATTTTTATTATTGCATCATCATAAAACTCTTCAAACTTCAAGTGTAATTCAAAGAAAGACTTTCCTTTGATATTCCAATGCAAACCTCTTAGGTTTTGGTAAAACACTTGATAATTTGCTAGTAAATCATTTAGTTTATTGCTAATTTGAATAGCATCATCTACTTGTATTCCAATTAAATTTTTTTTCATAACTTTTATTTTATTTATTAAATTTGCCTTTTATTTGAAGTGATATCTCTTCAATTTCAAAATTGGTTATCTTTTTTTTCTTAAAATACGCTGTAAGTATGTGATCGAGTTCCTCATCGATATAATCTTTTATTTCATCTGATTTAGAACTATGTAAATGGTGATGATTGGTTAGTAATCCATCATATTTTACAACACCTTTATCAGTAATAACTTTTTTAATTAAATCATTTTTCACAAAAGTGTCGAGTACTTTATAGACCGTTCCTGTTGCTATATTTGAATGTTGTTGCCTTATATATTTAATGATATCATCAGCTGTAGGGTGGTTTAAATTATATATTGCCTCTAAGATACTTATCCGTTGAGGAGTTATTTTTAAGCCTTTATCCCGCAGTTTATCATTTATTTTATTCATATTGAAAAATTGCTAAAAGAGAATAATTCTCATTTAAGAACGATACAAATTTACAATTATTTTTTTAAACTAATAGATATTTTTTTTAATAAGATTGTAAATATTTATCCTTTTAGGAAAATTAGATAAGGACAGAGGTTAAAGAGGACTCAAATCAATTAAAATAAGTTTTTTCAAATATCTTTACAAAAAATCAATGCTTAAATTATGATTAAAATAGACTGTTCATTAGTTGGTGTTTGAAGTAGATAGGAGTATGTCTTTATTTATTGACTTTATTTTCGAGCATAGGGACAAACTTGAACACACCAAATTCTTCTTTTTCAATTTCCGTTTCACTCTTTTTCCGGATACGAAGCATAACTTGCTTTTCTCCTTCACCTAGGGGAATAACCATCGTTCCTCCTATTTTCATTTGTTGAATTAATTCATCAGGAATGAAGGGAGCTCCACAAGTGATTAAAACTTTATCAAAAGGTGCAAATGCCGGCCATCCTTTAAAACCGTCTCCAAAAGATAATTTTGCCTTATATTTTAATTTTTCAATGATGGTTTTCGCTGAAAGAAACAAACTTTTATGTCTCTCGATACTAAAGACTTTAGCTTTCATTTCGGCTAAAATGCATGTTTGAAAACCTGAACCTGTTCCGATTTCCAATACTTTATCTCCGGTTTTTAATTCTAATAATTCGGTTTGGAAAGCTACGGTATAAGGGTGACTGATTGTTTGACCGGCACCAATTCTGAAAGCCATATTAGAGTATGCTTGTCGTTCAAAAACGGGGTCTAAAAAAAAGTGTCTGGGAACTTTATTGAATGCTTCCAGTACACGTTGATCTTTGATTCCCATTTCTTCCAACTCTTTAATGAGTTGCTTCCTCATTCCTTTGTGTTTGTACGAATCAATCATTCCACTTATCTAATAACACGGATAATGAACTAATTGAGATATCAAAAAACAACCAATCAGGATATTGTTGAATTTCAGAGAAATGGATGAACTTCCATTCAGTTTCTTTTTTTATCCAAACCATCAGTCGATTAAAAAAATTGATTCCAAGTTCTTTTTCTAAATTTTTCATGATATGGATAGAGTTGTCAATCGAACATCCTGATGCTTGGACTTTAGATTCATCTACGGCTAAAATTACAAAACGGTCGTGTAAAATTTCTACACCGGATGTTAATTTAGAACCGTGTGTATTCCATTCTTTGGTGAATTCAATTAGTTTTTCTTTGATGTATTTTTGCTCTTCTTCTGTAAGGATTCTGTCGGAAGCATAAATCCAAACTCTTGTTGTTTCTTTATTTAAGTCTTCAAACATCATTCTATAAATCTGCAGCATTAGCAATCATTTCAGCAACATCGAGAATTTCAATTTCATTTTCTTTATTAAAATTTTTCACGCCATCAGTCATCATTGTATTGCAGAAAGGACATCCTGTTGCAATGATGTTAGCTTTTGTTTCAAGAGCATCTTCTGTTCTTTCAACATTAATTTCTTTATTTCCTTTTTCGGCTTCTTTAAACATTTGAGCACCTCCGGCACCACAACAAAGTCCTTTGGTTTTGCAGCGTTTCATTTCTACAAATTCAGCATCTAATTTCTCAATGAGAGATCTGGGGGCTTCATAGATATCATTTGCACGGCCCAAATAACAAGGGTCATGAAATGTAATTCGTTTTCCATGAAAAGTTCCTCCGTCTTTCAATTTCAATTTACCTTGCTGTATTAAATCTTGGATAAGTTGTGTGTGATGAATGACTTCATAATTCCCTCCAAGTTCGGGGTATTCGTTTTTTAAAGTATTAAAACAGTGTGGACAGGCTGTAACTATCTTTTTGATTTCATATCCGTTTAATACTTGGATATTCATCATTGCTTGCATTTGAAATGTAAATTCATTTCCTGCTCGTTTAGCGGGGTCTCCGGTGCAACTTTCCTCTGTTCCTAACACGGCAAATTTTACGTTGCAGGCATTTAATATTTTAACAAGTGCTTTTGTTATTTTTTTAGCACGATCATCAAAACTTCCGGCACATCCTACCCAGAATAATACTTCCGGTGTTTCTCCCTTAGCCATCATTTCAGCCATTGTTGGTACTTTCAAACTCATAATATTTTAATTTTCGTCTTTAAAAACTTGAACTTCCGCTTGAATGGTTGTCATTTCAGAAAAAGTTCCTTTATATCTTGTTGCTCTTACAATATGATTATCTATCCAGTGATAGTTTCCTCCTCTAGGTTTCCCCATTAAAATCCCGTGGTATTTAAACCCATGTTTTTTGAGCCATCTTTCTGTAACTTCGCGATGTTCTTCGGTTCTGGAAGTAAAAAAAGTAATGATATGGCCTTGCTCGTACCATTTGTTAATGACCTCAACAGTATTAGGATAGAGTTCGGCATCTTCCATTCGTTCAGGTTCTTCATTGGGTATGTCTTCGCATATTGTTCCGTCAATATCAATCAAATAGTTTTTTACTTCTTCGGACAGTACCGGAGAAATAGTTTTTCCATTTTCTTTGATATTTTTCAATTTTTTATTCTTCATTAGCCCAATTTAATCGGTCTGCGGAACTAAATTGCCAAGGCGCACCATTATTTTCTATATTCGTCAACATGCCTGCTAATTCCGTTGGTACTTTTGATTCTTCCATCACTAAATATCTTCTTAAATCAATGATAATTGAAAGAGGGTCGATATTTACGGGGCATTCTTCAACACAGGCATTGCAACTGGTACAAGCCCATACTTCTTCTGTTGAAATATAATCACCTAATAAACTCTTTCCATCATCATAGTCTTTTCCATGTTTTCTAATGTTTTCCCCGACTTCTTCCAATCGATCACGTGTTGCCATCATAATCTTTCTGGGAGACAATAATTTTCCTGTAATGTTAGCGGGACAAGAAGATGTACATCGACCACACTCGGTGCAGGTATAACTGTCTATAAGGTTTTTCCAAGTTAAATCAGTAACATCTTTAGCTCCAAATCGTTGAGGTTCTTCTCCTTCTGCAGGAGCAGGAGCAGCAAATGGATCTGCATTAGGGTCGAGCATTAGTTCAACCTCTTTTTTTACAGATTCCATATTGTTTAGCTTCCCTTTTGGTTCTAGTTTTGAATAATAGGTGTTAGGGAATGCTAAAAGAATATGCAAGTGTTTAGAGTAAGGGAGATAATTTAAGAATCCAAAAACCATAATGATATGTCCCCACCATCCAATTCGTTCAATTAAATGTAATGTTTCGGGGTCCATACCTCCGAATAGAATCGGTCCTAGCCAACTGCTTATTGCAAAATTATACGATTCTCCTTGGTAATTTCTTAAAACTTCATCAGCCCCATTCATCATAAAAATAAAAGTGACAAGAATAATTTCCATAATGAGGATTAGGTTCGCATCTTTTTTCGGCCAACCTATCATTTCTTTCATGTTTAAACGAGGAAGTTTTAATAAGTTTCTTCTGGCAAGAAAAATAACGGTAGCAATGAAGGCTAAAACAGATAAAACTTCAATCAAGCTGATAATAAACACATAGAATCCTCCTAAACTTTCTTTGAAAGCACGATGAGACCCTGTAAGTCCGTCAAATACAATTTCAATTAATTCTATTTGGGTGATTATAAAAGCACTGTAAATCATCAAGTGAAGTAAAGCAGGAACAATTCTTGAAAACATTTTTTTCTGTCCTAAAGCAACCAGAGCCATGACTTTTAATCGCTCTTTTGTAGTTCCTTTTAATTCAATATCTCTTCCTAGTTTGATATTGTCGTAAATCTTTTTTGCATTCCATAAGAATAGCCCTGTTCCTGAGATAAATAATAACCCAAAAATAATTGATGATATCATAGTGTTTTATTAAATTAAAATTATGGTATTGAATCTAAAAGTTGTTTTAATTTCTTTTCTTCTTTTTTTGTTAGAGGAACTCCTTTTGTTTTGGCTCCCAATACGGAAAAATGTATATACCTTTCAGGATGAGCCTCAATGTCATTCAGAAGTTCTTGCACTTCTTTGTTAGTGTTGACCAGTTCATTGTAAAGCTGTTCATCATGAATAAGTTTAGATAAAGTTCCCTCTCCATTTGATGCCGCATCTAGTAGTGTATTTACTCTTTCTAAAGTGATTTTAGCATTATTGATAACTTGTTTATAGTCAGAGGTTACAAGTTCTGAAGATAGCTTTTCAAAATTGCCTATAATTCCTGTAATTTTCTCATTACTTTTCTTTAAGTTGCCGGTTAAAGATTCTACATTATTTAATATTTGAGTTAATTTAATTTTCTCATCTTTAACTAATCCTTCTATTTCTACAGCAGCATTTCCAAATCGTTTAATCGCCACTTTGATTTCTTTTAAACTCCCTTCAATTTCTCCTGTTGCAGTAGTATCCCAAAAAGATGAGACATCTTTCACCATTTTGTCAATAGAATTAAGGGCTATTTGTAACTTTTGTGTAATCGGATCGGCATAAGCTTTTACTTCAGCCATTAAATCCATATCCGTCTTACCCTCCAGTGTTGCCCCTTCGTCATAGTATCCGTTTTTAGGATTACCAAGATGTAAGATAATTCCCTTGTTGAAGAAGTCAAGAGATCCTATCTCGGCAATAGTTTCTTTTGGAAGTTTAATATCTTTTTCCTGAATACTAAAGCTAACACGAATAGAATGTAAAGAGTCATTTTCAGGTAAGTATTTAACTTCCATTACTTGCCCTACTTTTACGCCGTTAATAGTGACAGGACTACCTGTATTGACCAACCCTGAATTGGGGAAGTAAGCATAATAGATGGCGTCTCCACCAAAAAAACTATTTCCTTTTAGGAAATTAATTCCAAAAATAAGCAAGCCAATAGCTGCAATAGCAATAAGTCCCGTTAATAATTCTCTAGATATTTTCAAAGCTTTATTTTTTTGCTAATTTAATACCTTTTTGCAAATCTATTCGTTTTCCGTCTAAAAAGGCAACAACAAAAGCATGTTTAAAACCTTTATCTCGCATTTCTTTTTTTAATTGATTAGCGGATTTAAAGTTTTCCACATAATATCCCACCGTGTATTTATATAATCCACCTTGTTGGTATTCTGAAACTTTTTCCCCTTTAAATCTAGGATCGTTTGAAGATAAAGGAGATGAAGAAGTTGCAATTTGTACTTTAAATACCACCCTGTTTGTTTTAATTTCTTTTTTTTCTTCTTTTTCTTTTTTATTTTCTTCTTTTTTTTCTATTTTTTTTTTTCTTTTTGTTTCTTTTGTTTTTTTTTTTGCTTTTTTTTTTTTTCTTTTAATTTTTATTTTAAATTTTTTTTTTTTTTTTTTTTCTAGTGATTTTTCTT
>JALWLM010000550.1 GCA_027084145.1 Crocinitomicaceae bacterium
GTGTTTCACTTTATTATGGGGTTTGTACTAGAAATCAAAAACAAACAAGCAAGAGAAAACAAATACATCCAAAATAATGGGGCAGCAAACTCTACTTGGATGAGTCGCAATATGATTATTTCGGGAGCTGTTATTCTATTATTCTTAGCATTGCATTTTATCGATTTTTGGATTCCTGAAGTAAATACAAAATTTATACAAGGAGATTGGTCTGGAACAATAACAGGAGAAGGGGAGTATCGTTATTACACTGAATTAACTCACAAGTTCACAAATCCGATACGAGTAGCAGTGTATGCTATTGCCTTCATCTTCTTGTCCTTACATTTACTACACGGATTTGGATCTGCTTTTCAATCTGTAGGAGCAAACAACAAATATATAGACGCATTAAAAAAGTTTGGAGTGGCATATTCAATCATTATTCCCCTTGGGTTTATTATGATTGCTCTATATCACTTTTTAAATCATTAATTTAATAAATTATGGCTGTTTTAGATTCAAAAATTCCACAGGGACCACTAAAAGATAAGTGGAAAAAACATAAAGACACGATCAACTTAGTGAATCCCGCAAACAAGCGTCTAATTGACGTTATTGTCATAGGAACGGGACTGGCAGGAGGTTCTGCTGCTGCTTCTTTGGCCGAATTAGGTTATAATGTAAAAGCTTTTGCTTTTCAGGATTCTCCAAGACGTGCTCACTCAATTGCCGCACAAGGAGGAATCAATGCCGCTAAAAACTATCAAAACGACGGGGATTCTATCTATCGACTATTTTATGATACTGTAAAAGGTGGTGATTATCGCTCAAGAGAAGCAAACGTATATCGTTTAGCCGAAGTTTCCGGTAACATTATTGATCAATGTGTTGCTCAAGGAGTTCCTTTTGCGCGTGAATACGGAGGGTTACTTGACAACCGTTCTTTTGGGGGGGTTCTTGTTTCCAGAACTTTCTATGCGAAAGGACAAACCGGGCAACAATTGTTGTTAGGAGCTTATTCTGCAATGAACCGCCAAATCGGTAAAGGAAAAATTAAAATGTATAACCGCCATGAAATGTTAGAACTGGTTGTCATTGACGGAAAAGCAAGAGGGATTATAGCAAGAAACTTAATTACAGGTGAAATAGAAAGACATTCCGCTCATGCTGTTGTCATTGCATCAGGAGGATATGGAAACGTATTTTATCTTTCTACAAATGCGATGGGGTCTAACGTAACAGCAGCATGGAGAGTTCATAAAAAAGGGGCTTTCTTTGCGAATCCTTGTTTCACACAAATACACCCGACATGTATCCCTCGGTCAGGAGAGTATCAGTCAAAATTAACCTTGATGTCTGAATCTCTTCGTAACGACGGTCGAATCTGGGTGCCTAAGAAGATGGAAGATGTTATTGCTATTCGAGAGGGTAGAAAAAAACCAACAGATTTATCAGAGGAAGAAAGAGATTATTATTTAGAGAGAAGATATCCTGCTTTTGGAAACTTGGTCCCTAGAGATGTTGCTTCCAGGGCAGCTAAAGAACGCTGTGATGCGGGTTACGGAGTCAATAAAACAGGAGAGGCTGTTTATTTGGACTTCTCATCTGCTATCGAGCGTTACGGAAAAGAAAAAGCAAATGTTTTAGGGGAAGAAAATCCTTCTAAAGAAAGAATTGTTGAATTAGGAGAAAAAGTAATCGAAGATAAATACGGTAATCTTTTCCAAATGTATGAGAAAATTACCGATGAAAACCCATATAAAACCCCAATGATGATTTATCCTGCCGTACACTATACAATGGGAGGGATTTGGGTAGATTATAACTTGATGACAACTATTCCGGGTTGTTATGCTATCGGTGAGGCAAACTTCTCTGATCACGGAGCAAACAGATTGGGAGCATCAGCATTAATGCAAGGATTGGCAGACGGATATTTTGTTCTTCCTTATACCATTGGGGATTACCTTTCAAGTGATATCAGAACAGGACCTATTCCTACCGATACTCCTGAATTTGATGAGGCGGAAAAATCTGTGAGAGAAAGACTTGAAAAATTCATTTCAAATAAAGGAAGTAAATCCGTTGACCATTTCCATAAGAAACTAGGAAAAGTGATGTGGGATAAAGTAGGAATGGCTAGAAATGAGAAAGGATTAAAAGAGGCTATTGAAGAAATTCGACAAATCAGAGAGGAGTTTCATAAAGATGTCTTTGTTCCCGGAAATATGGATGAGTTAAACCCTGAATTGGAAAAAGCAACTAGAGTTGAAGACTTCTTAGAATTAGCAGAGCTCTTTGCTGTAGATGCCTTACACAGAAATGAATCTTGCGGAGGACATTTCAGGGAAGAATATCAAACGGAAGAAGGAGAAGCTTTAAGGGACGATGAAAATTTTGCATACGTGGCTGCATGGGAGTGGACGGGAGATCCGGGTAAAGCAAAATTACATAAAGAACAATTAACGTTTAATGACATTGAGCTGAAACAACGCTCTTACAAATAAAAATTGCCATGAAGTTAACTTTAAAAATTTGGAGACAAAAAAGCAAAAACGATAAAGGACGCATCGAAACATATCAAATGGATAATGTTTCTGAACACATGTCGTTTTTAGAGATGTTAGATGTTCTAAATGAACAACTGGTATCAAAAGGAGAAACACCTATTGCCTTTGATCATGATTGTAGAGAAGGTATTTGTGGTATGTGCTCTTTATATATCAATGGTGAAGCTCACGGTCCCGATAGAGGCATAACAACTTGTCAGCTACACATGAGAAAGTTTAAAGATGGAGAAACAATATATATTGAACCGTTTAGAGCAAAAGCTTTCCCTATTATCAAAGACCTAGTTGTTGATCGATCTGCTTTTGACCGCATCCAGCATGCAGGAGGTTTTATCTCTGTTAACACTTCGGGAAACACTCAGGATGCAAACAACATTCCTATCCCTAAAAACGATGCGGACAAAGCATTTGATGCTGCAACCTGTATCGGTTGTGGGGCTTGTGTAGCGACATGTAAAAATGCTTCTGCGATGCTGTTTGTGTCTGCAAAAGTTTCTCAGTTCGCATTACTTCCACAAGGAAAAGTAGAAGCAAAGAGACGTGTGTTGAACATGGTTGAACAAATGGATAAAGAAGGCTTTGGAAATTGTACAAATACCGGGGCTTGTGAAGTCGAGTGTCCGAAAGGAATCTCTCTGGAAAACATTGCTCGAATGAACCGAGAATTTTTAAAAGCAAAAATTTAATTGCGAGCTATGGATTACAAAAAAATGCACCCGGAAAGTTTAATGATGAGCTATGGATATAAGCCCTCTCTTTCGGAAGGTGCTATAAAATGTCCTATCTTTCAAACATCAACTTTTGTTTTTAATACCGCTGAAGAGGGAAAGCGTTTTTTTGAAATTGCTTATGGCATAAAAGAAGCAGAAAAAGATGAGGAGTTTGGTCTCATTTACAGTAGACTAAATAACCCTGACCTAGAAATACTTGAAAATCGTTTATGCTTATGGGATAAAGCCGAAGATTGTGCCGTGTTTGAAAGTGGAATGTCTGCAATAACAACCGCAATGTTGGAATTCATGGAGCCGGGAGATTTATTACTTTATAGTAAACCCGTTTATGGAGGTACAGACCACTTTATCAATAATTATTTAAAAAAATTAAACATTGAGTCTGTTGGTTTTTTAGCAACAGAAAGTGAAGAGGAAATCATTGAAAAAATAAAAAAATCAGGAAGAGCCGATAAACTGGCTATGATTCATATCGAAACACCGGCCAATCCTACAAATGCATTGATCGATATTGAAATGTGCAGTAGAATTAAACGATTTTTTCAAAAAGAAAATACGAAAAAAATAGTTTTGTCTGTTGACAACACCTACATGGGGCCGATATGGCAACATCCACTAAAACACGGGGCGGATTTAGTATTATATTCCGCAACAAAATATATTGGGGGACACTCTGATGTGATTGCCGGAGCATGTCTTGGAAGTAAAGAACTTATTGCAAGAATAAAAGGGCTGCGAACCTTTTTTGGAAAAAAGGAAGGAACATGAACGGGCTGGTTGCTCATGAGAAGTCTTGAGACACTTAAAGTAAGAATGGAACAACAAGCAAAAAATGCAAAAAAAGTTGCCGAATTTTTAGAAACTCACCCAAAAGTTGAAAGAATCTATTACCTTGGGAATATTGAAAAAAATGGCTCTGAAAAAGAGAAACAAATATTAAAAAAACAATTCTCTTCTCATGGAGCTATGATTTCTTTTGATATAAAAGGAGGAGGAAAAGAAGCTTTCCGTTTTCTAGATAATCTGAAACTCATCAAGCTGGCGGTATCCCTTGGTGGAACAGAAAGCCTAGCGGAACACCCACAAACAATGACACACGCAGACGTCTCTCCTGAGGATAAAGAAATGATGAACATCACCGAAAAATTAATTCGGTTGTCAATAGGCGTTGAAAATTATGAAGACTTAATTGCTGATGTTAAGCAAGCCTTAGAAGCGTAAATACGCATAATGAAAATTATATTTTTTATACTACTCTTCTTTTCTTTCTTTTTCTTTTCTATTGGACAAGAGAATCATTCAGAAAGACAAATAAAACAACTTAAAGAAAGTGTTCTTTTGGTTCGATTAAAAGATCGTAAAAAAGAAATTGAGTATTATAAAAAATACGACAATTATCAAGAAGCGAATGCTATTAAAAATAAACAGGAAGAAATTAATAACCTAATCATTAGAGCATTTAAAAATCATTTCGATTTCTGTCCGGTTTACTTTTTCTATTCATCAGAATCAACAAAACTTCTAAAAGAAGGAATCAATAATATCTCCATTTTTAATTTTGAAAAACAAATCGTACCAACAGATGCTCTTTCTTCCTTTTTTATTGCTGAATTTGCAGCTATAAGAGACACTGACGGAACAACATCATCTTCTCCGGCATTAATTATTATGGACAATAAATTTAATCAACTTGAAAAACCTTTTCCTTATAACAGTCTTATCCCGATTTTTCTTTCAAAAGAAAAAAAATACGGAAGACCTGTTTATAAGATGAATAAATCATTGTGGGAATATTTTAATCTTTTCAAATAAATTAAAAAGAGCGACTTTAAAATATCTTCATTACATTTGTTTAACTATAAAATATCAAGAATGAAATTTGCAACAAAAACAATTCATGCCGGTGTTCACCCTGATGAAAGTACAGGTGCTATCATGACACCCATCTACCAAACATCCACTTATGTACAAGATGGTGTTGGTAATCATAAAGGATATGAGTATTCAAGAACGCTAAACCCTACTCGTCATGCACTTGAGAAAAACATTGCAGCATTGGAGAATGGGAAATACGGTGCTTGCTTCGGGTCTGGATTGGCGGCTATTGATTGCGTGATTAAAATGTTAAACCCCGGTGACGAAGTCATCTCTACAAATGATCTCTATGGTGGTACTTTTCGAATTTTTAAAACCATCTTTGAAAAATATGGAATAAAATTCCATTTTGTTGGGATGACAGACCCAAAAGCAGTAGAAGAAAAAATTAACGATAAAACGAAACTGATTTGGGTAGAAACCCCAACGAATCCCATGATGAATATTGTGGATATAGAAGCAATGTCAAAAATTGCAAAATCAGCTAACGCAATGCTTTGTGTGGACAATACATTTGCAACACCATATTTACAAAACCCTTTAGATCTGGGGGCAGACATTGTAATGCATTCGGTAACAAAATATTTGGGAGGCCACTCTGATGTCGTAATGGGGGCACTCGTTACTTCAGATGATCAAATTGCTAAAGAAATATATCGTATCCAAAACTCTTCGGGAGCAGTGACCGCTCCTATGGACTCTTTTCTGGTTCTTAGGGGAATAAAAACACTCCACCTCCGAATGCAAAGACACTGCGAAAACGGAGAAAAAATAGCTCGTTTTTTATTAGATCACCCAAAGGTTGATAAGGTATATTGGCCGGGGTTTGAGTTTCACCCGAATCATGATGTAGCGAAACAACAAATGAGAGGGTTTGGTGGAATGATTTCTTTCTCTCTTATCGGAGACTCATTAGAAGACGCTCACAACATTGTTAAAAAAGTTAAACTATTTGCTCTGGCAGAATCTTTAGGGGGTGTTGAATCATTAATCGGACATCCGGCAACAATGACTCATGCCTCTATCCCAAAAGAAGAGCGTGAGAAAACAGGTGTTACGGACTCTTTAATCCGCCTAAGTGTAGGGGTGGAAGATGTTGAAGATTTAATTAACGATTTAAAACAAGCTTTAGACTAATGGATTACAACAAATTTGCAGTTATTGGAGTGGGACGATATGGATCTGAAATTGTTCGAATACTTGCGGAAAAAGGAGGGCAGGTATTTGCCTTTGACTTTGATGAAGAAAAAATTGAAAGAATCAAAGATGATGTTGCCTTTGCCGTTACATTAGACAGCACTAATTTAAAAGCATTAAAATCTCAAAACATCCATGAAATGGATGCTGTTGTCGTTGCTATTGGAGGGAATTTTGAAGCAACCATTTTGACTTGTGTTCATCTCATAGATCTCAATGTGAAGCGAATTATTGCAAGAGCCAGCGGTAAACATCAAAGAGTTATCTTAGAAAAAATAGGTGTTACGGAAATCTTATCTCCCGAAAAAGAAGTCGCAGACGTTGTTAGTGAAAAGTTGCTAAATCCTAACATTATCGCCTATTTCTCTTTACCCGATGACCATGAAATTGCAGAAATCAAAGCTCCTAAAGGATGTGTTGGGAGAAGACTTGACGAAATTTCTTTTAGAAACAAATATGAATTAACTCTTATTACCATTAAGCAAATTACAGAAAAAATTATTGATGGTAAAATTGTTAAAGAAGAACATATTATTGGTGTGCCAAAAAGCGATACGATTATTAAGGCAACTGATACTCTTGTTGTGTTCGGATCTGAGAAAAATGTAGAAAGATTTATCGAAATTAACGAGTCTCTCTAATGTTATATATTGTTACCGGTATTTCAAGCGGAATAGGAAACGCTCTTGTAAATTTACTCCTTTCAAAGAATCAAAAAGTTTATGGAATAGGACGAAATAATCATATTACACATAAAAACTATACTTTCTTTCAGTGTGATTTATCTAATACCGAATCCATAAGACAACTAACGTTGCCTGAATTAGAACAAAATGTTACTCTAATAAACAATGCCGGTGTTATCGGAAACATCAAACGAATTACCGATCAGGAAAAATATGACTTGCCTGAAGTTCTTCATATCAATACAATAGCACCGTTTTTATTAATTCGTAAAATTTATTCTTTATTGCCTAACAAATCCGGATTGTCTGTTGTAAATATTAGTTCCGGTGCAGCAAGAAAATCAATTCCTTCGTGGGGAAGTTATTGTGCATCTAAAGCAGCTCTAAATATGCTCTCTGAAATTTTCTATTTAGAAGAGAAAGAGAAAGGGAATGAGGTGAAAGTTTATTGTGTCGCTCCCGGAGTAATTGACACACCTATGCAAGAAAAAATAAGAACTGTGAATCCTCTTGACTTTTCTTCACAACAACAATTTGTTGATTTAAAAAATAAACAAAAATTATTTTCTCCCGAAAAAACCGCATCGTTATTAATTCGTCTATTAGAAAAGCCTTATAATGGAAAAATATTTTACGATCTAAGAGATTTAATCCCTAACAATCAATAAAGACATCCGTTTATCTTAAAATTTGAGCTGTTCATCTTTTTTATTTCTGTTAAACAATTGCTTTTCGTATATTGCAACAAAATAACTTATAAACGATTTTATAATGAAAAAACTATTTCTCTCTATTTTATTTTTGTCTTTTTTAGGATTCTCTTTTTCTCAAGAAAGGACTATTGATTTACAAAATACTCGTCCCGGAGAAAATGTAGAATATTGTATTACACACAAAATAAGAAATGCAGCTATTCAAAACAATCCTGAGTTAATACAATCTTTTGCGGAAGATGAAGCTATTCGTCAACAAGAACTTACAAATCAAAAAAACACCACAAAAGCAACCATTTTATATATTCCGGTTGTATTTCACATCTTGCACAACGGAGGCCCTGAAAACATCTCGGATGAACAAGTTTATAGTGCTTTAGACATCTTAAATAGAGATTTTGACGCTTTAAATTCCGACCTTAGCTCTGTCGTTAGCCAATTTCAGGGAGTAATTGGTGATGCAGATATACAATTTCGACTAGCAACCATCGCACCTGACGGCACGTGTTTTAAAGGTATCACTCGAACACAAGATCCGATAACAAATAATGGTAGTGGTGCTAGTGGTGGAAGTAATCAAGTGGATGCAATAAAAGCGGGAAATGATGTTTACCAGGGAGAATGGCCGGGAAATAAATACTTGAATATTTTCGTTGTAAATGATGCGGGAGGAGCAGCCGGATACACTACCAACCCTAATAACTCTTGGACAGGGACATCAATGAAAAATGGTATATGGATCTTACATGGTTATGTAGGTGAAATCGGAACTTCAAACGTTACTACCAGTCGATCTTTAACACATGAAGTGGGACACTGGTTAAACTTATCGCACACATGGGGGCCTAACAACAATCCTGGTAGTTCCAGTAGTTGTTCCAGTGATGACGGGGTTAATGACACTCCCCTTTGTATTGGGCTAACTTCATGTAACTTAAACGCAAACACTTGTTCTGCCGTTGATCCTTATTATGGAATAGACCAAA
>JALWLM010000551.1 GCA_027084145.1 Crocinitomicaceae bacterium
ATATCTGCGCAAGTAGAAGTTGATATTTCCGGAATGATATTTAATACTAAAGCCGGAGAAATTTATCTGGTGAAGCAGGATCAAGGAAAAGTTACAACTTTTCTTAAAGGAAAGTTAGATAAAGAAGGTAATTTTAAATTAAAAGGAGAAGTTCCGGTAGAAGATTATTATATTCTACTTGTAGGAAATCATCCAATAGAGTTAGTCATTAGAAAAAATATACCGATTAAAGTCTATGGAGATGGAAGTAACTTGTCCGAATTTACCAATATTGTCGGATCGTTAGAGTCATCAAGATTGAATGAATTTTTAAAAATACGTAAAGAATGGGCAGATAAGATAAGAAAATCTAATGAAGTTTTAAAAAAGGATCCTTCTAAGAGAGATTCTGTCAATCGGGCAATGGAACGGGAGTTTAATTTATTTAAAAGCAGACGAAAAACATTTTTATTTAGAAACAGAAATTCACCTGCACTAATCGCACTTGTTCCAACTTATGATAAAGATAAAGAGTTTGCAGAATATGAATCGATAGTACAGCAATTGGAAAGGAGTTTTGCAACTTCAACGGAAGTTCAAAAGGTAGTTAAAGAATATCAAACAATTTTAAAGAAAAGGGAAGCGACTAATCAATTTGCTCCGGGAAAAATTGCCCCTGATTTTGAAGGAACAAAACCGGATGGTTCTAAGATGAAACTTTCGGATTTGAGAGGAAAGTATGTTTTAATTGATTTTTGGGCATCATGGTGCGGTCCCTGTAGAAGAGAAAATCCTTCGGTCGTCAATTTATACAACCAATATAAATCGAAAGGCTTTACTATTATGAGCGTTTCTTTGGATAGAGACAAAAACAAATGGGTAGAAGCAATCAAAAAAGATAAACTTTCTTGGCCGAATCATGTGAGCGACCTAAAAGGATGGCAAAGTGATATAGGAAGGCTTTATAATGTATCAAGTATTCCTTATACTGTTTTAATTGATAAGGAAGGTAAAATTATTCGTACAAAATTAAGAGCACATGATTTAGAGATAACTCTAAGAGAGCTTTTTGGTGAATAAATGAAAGATGAAGGGAGAAATATCTATTTTGCTTCGGATTTTCACTTGGGAGCACCTGATTATGAAACAAGTCTGAAGAGAGAAAAGAAGATTGTAGAATGGTTGGATAATATTGTTCCGAAAGCCAAAGAAATTTATCTTGTAGGAGATCTTTTTGATTTTTGGTTTGAATATAAAACGGTGGTACCTAGAGGTTTTGTTCGTTTTCTAGGGAAATTAGCAGAAATAACAGACAAAGGAATTCCTGTTCATGTATTTACAGGGAATCACGACATGTGGATTTTTGATTATCTACCAAAAGAAACAGGAATTATTTTACATCGAACTCCTATTGAAAAAACATTTTTCGGAAAGAAATATCTTATTGGACATGGTGATGGCTTAGGTCCGGGAGACAAAGGGTATAAATTCTTGAAAAAGATTTTTGAAAATAAGTTTTGTCAATGGTGTTTTGAACGGTTACACCCTAATTTCGGAATCTGGTTAGCTGAAAAATCTTCGAAAACAAGTAGAGCACATACAGGAAAATCAGATGAAATTTTTCTGGGAGAAGATAAAGAATGGTTGATTCAGTTTTGTAAAGAAGATCTAAAAAAAAGATCGATTGATTATTATATCTTTGGACATCGTCATCTCCCTTTGGAGATAGATATTACAGAGAAAACTAAATATTTTAATTTAGGAGAATGGATGAATTACCGTACTTATCTGGAAGTTACACCGCAACAAGTTTCATTAAAGACTTGGGACTGATTTATGATTAAAATGTCTAAAAAATTATCATTTGTTTTTCTTTTTTATAAAGAAAGTACCTATCTTTGCAGACATTCAAGTAAGGTTGAACTTTTAAATGGTGGTTGTAGCTCAGTTGGTTAGAGCATCGGATTGTGGTTCCGAGGGTCGTGGGTTCGAATCCCATCATCCACCCTAAAACAAGATAAAGCCCTGTATATCAGGGTTTTGTCGTTTTTGCAAAATACTTTGCGCCAAGAAAACGGCTATGTTGCGCCAAGCTTTACCATGGCATTAAAGATTTATCCATATCGAAAAGCTGTCCTAAAGTATCAAAAAGATCCGGGAAAAAGATGGTATGTTGAATACTATCAATGGCATAAAGAAAAGAAAAACTAATCCGGAAAAGATGGTATAAAGGATTTGAAAAATTAATAACACTTGTCTTTTTGAGTTGTAACATAATGAAATTATCCTGATTTGTTTCAGAACAAATTTCATAAACTTTTCAGGACTATTTTCAGGAATTTTTCGGATGTCTCTCAGAAGTATTTTTTAAGTAAAAAATTAGGAAAAGATTACTTTTTAAGGATTTTCAAAAACTCTTTTTTGGATAAATTAAATTTAGATATGATTTGCTTTACTATAAATTCAGGTACCGGATCTATATGGTTTTGAAGTGTGATAGATCTTTTTAAATCTTTATGAGCCCAAATTTCATGACCTCCTTTTGTCCTGATTTTTTTGCATCCTTGTGAACGGAGAAATTTACGAACATTAATTTTATATTGCTTAATTTATAGGTATTCATTTAATATTAAGCAGGTATTTTAGGGATAGGAATAGTTATATTGTAGGAAGAGTAATTCTTATTGCTTAAAATATCTAAAAAACTTGAGTTTTTTGATAAGATTTCTTTGATGTTCGGCTTAGAAAAATAAACTATCCCTTTTCTTTTTTTCTTTTTCCATCCTAATCTTTTCATTTCAGAAGCAAAAGTTCCTTTATTTATTATATAATTAAAAAATTCACTAAGAGATAAAGCAAAAGAATCTCTCGCTTCTTTTACAGTCTTTCCATATCCATAAACGTCTAAATCTGGAGAATATACGATATAACTTCCGGAATCTTTGAACTGAACAACTTTAACATTGACTTCTATATGTTGTCCTAATTTGTTCTTTAATATTCCTTGAAAATTCAGTTTCATTATTGTTCATGTTATTATACAGAACAAAGGTAACGTATTTTATGTTTATATAAAAATTGGAATCCTATTTCTGTCATTTTGTAAAAAAACACAAAAAAAAACTCACCTGTAAAAATGCTGTTGACTTGTTGACTTTTTACCTCAATCCCTTATGGTTATTGGTCTAAATTGTCAACAAAACTTTGTTGACTCCTTGTTGACTTGTTGACTTTTATTTTTAATCATTCTAAATAGTGTTAAATTTTGTCAACAAAAGTCAACAAAAGTCAACAGAAAATAAAACAGTTTGTTGACAAGCAAACCCTTTATTTATCTACTTTTCCAAAAAAGTCAACAAAAGTCAACAAGATTTTTAATTGAAACCGATTTTTTTAGCGAAAAAAAACAGCAAAAACAACTATTGTATTCCTAAACTTCGATATAGTGCATAAAAAAAGCCCCGGAATACCGGAGCTTTTTTGTTAATGAAACAGACTAATAAAAAAATCTTTTAAGTTTATCCCTGACCTCAAATAATAATCTGTCAATATATGGAACAATACGTTCAAGTTCCGATTTATTCATATATACCGGAGAAGAATATTTAGGACTTGTTAGAAAATGATTCTTCATTCCTCGTTGTTTCATTTTATAGGCAATGTATTGCTCGAATAATCTTGCCCAGATCTCTACTCTTTTGTAGTAGTAAGGATTGTGTTTTCTTATTCTCTGATAGTATGAAGTTAAACCACGTTCGTTAAAAATAACATTGTACATGATTTCTTCCATTATGTGATGGATAGGATATTTATCTTCGTTAATTTTTTCTCTACCTGCTCTAATAGAACCGGGGTTGCCTGTTAAATAGACACTTCCTCTTTTGGGTTCAATTTTAGTCGCTATAAAGTTGTCTAAGAAATGACCGTATTCATGCGCTAAAGATCCGGGACCACCGGTATATAAAAACCGCCATTTTTTACATTCAGAGCTTCCCATAGCTTCACACTCTTTTTTTTGTTTATAAGGAAGCCGGTCTTTTCGATGATAACGAGATAGATTGATAATATATTGATTTGTCTCGTAGTGTGCATAAGCATTAGGTATTCCTCTTGATCCAATCGAAATACCGAGCATTCCTCTCATTCCTATATCTTTGTTTTTAAATAAGAGGATTTTGTTTAAATCAAAAAGAGCGGAATAGAGAGCCAAAGTATAATTATACTTATCTTCAGTAGTTAACCATTCTCCAAATTGCAAACCGCGTAAACCGAAAGATTTTGTTGTATTTACAACAAGTTTACCTTCTTTATACCATTTACTTGGGAAAGAGCTTGTGCCTTTAAAAAGTTTAAATAATTTTATTAGATTACTTTCATTATTATATAAATCATGTTTTGATTTATAGTCGCTGAAGTTATCTTGAATTTTTAGCATTTTTTTTCTTTTTCTTTTTTTTGAATTGATCCATTCCTATACCTTCGGTAATATTTTTCCAAACAGTGGTGTCTTTTTTGGGTCCTCCACCTAAAATAGGTCCTGTTTTATCAAACTTATAAGAACCCTCTTTTATTCTTGTTTTATTTTTCTTTACAGCTTCGTGGATTCTTTTAAAATACTCTTTTTGTTCTTTTGTAAGCTTATACTTTGCCATAGTTTTTAAATTTAAAGTGAATAAATATATTTTATATTAAATATAATTAGAATAAATAAAAAAGTGTCATTCCACAACAAATTTTTCTCGTTTAAAGACAAATGGCCGTCCTTTTCCTTTGCGTTTTATGAGTTCGCTCGGGTTTAATGTGTCCGGGAGATAATAACTATATGTAGTTACTTTTTCTCTACCGTTTTCATCGCAAATCTTTTCCGGAGCAAGGAATTTTTTAACCATCTTATTGATGTAATTCGGTTCAAATCGGAAGCTAAATTCCATTTTTATATCCTTTGTTGTCATCAATATTTCTTCTTGACCGGTAACCAAGAAGAGTTCTTCCAGATGATGACGTAAATCCTTAATTAAGGAAGGTTCGGAATTTACAGTAGCCTTTGATGACTTGCTGATAATCAACGTGTTCTGCAATGTTGGTAAACCCGAGAAACTTCTCCACGTGTTTCAGTGCATCTTTTCCATGATCCAATTGTATGGCCGAAGCCGTCCACGGTACAAGTGTTTCCTCTATGGTTATTTCTCACTTACCTTTTGGGACAGGTTCTTTTACTAATTTGTAATCAAAGTATGAAAATAATAGTGTTTTTTCTACTAAAATTAAAGTTTGTATCTTTGAATAAAGTTTTGTGCTAAATTGAAAAGTAAGTGCTTTTAAATCCGCTACTATTTTTATACAAAACGTCACCTAACATAAAGAAGAAAATTCAGAGCAGAGATAAACAAATTAAACCTTCTGTTAAAAAATAAGTCGTAAATAATATGAAAACAACATTTTTTATAATTCTAATTCTGATAACAATGTTTGCTCAAGGGCAAAATCAGAATCTTTCTAATGGAATAGCGTTTGATGGTGAACCTTATTTAGCAGTCAACCCAAATAATTCACAACACATAGTTGTAGCTTGGATGAGTTGGATAAACATTCTAAATCAATTTAAAATTAAGACTATAACGAGTTTTGACGGTGGACAAACCTGGAGTGATGCTGTAGAACATCCTCATACAGTAAGTACTTATAAATCTGCCGACCCTTCTATTGATTTTGACAATACAGGAAATGTATTTTTGTGTTATATTGATTTTGATGGAAGCGAACCACCTGTTAATGGAGGTGTATATATTAGAAAGTCTATAGATGGAGGATTAACTTGGAATCCACCAGTTGAAGTTATTAATGCAGATTATGATGGTACTAAATGGCCCATTGATAGACCTTGGATAGTAATAGATAAATCAAATGGCATTAATAGTGGTACTATTTATGTAACTTCTATGAACGGAAACAAACAGACGCACCTTTTAATCCCTATTTATCAATTTCTACAGATGGTGGAAATTCATTTAGCACTACTTATTTAGATGACACCAATTGGTTGGCAGGTAGTTTTAATTCAGCGCCAATGGCATCACCTACTGTATCTTCAAATGGTGTTTTTTATGCCGCTTACCCATCTTATGTTATTTCACAAAATTTATATCCTCAATATTTTCTTACTGTTTCCAATGATGGAGGTTCTACATTTACATACCATACCATTTTAACAAATACTGACCCAATATCTAGTTCAGATTCAAAATTTGATTTTGCAAAAAAAGCATACTTGTTAATTTCTAACCCCGCAAATACTAATCATTTAGCCTTTATTTATTTAAGAACTATTAATGGAAATCTAGATGTTTACTTAACAGAAACTACCGATGCTGGTTTAAGTTGGTCAATTCCTATCAGAATAAATGACGATCCAGTGAGCAATAATAGAATGCATGATTTAGTTTGGGGAGATTTTGATACAGATGGTGATTTAATCATTACTTGGAGAGATAGAAGAAATGGAACTGATACTACTTTTCAAACTTCTTCTGAAATATGGGGGGCATACAGAAGTAAAGATTCAACTCAATTCGCTCCTAATTTTCAATTGACTAGTGAAACAGTGGCTTATGATTCTATTTTAGAAAATTCAGGCAATGATTTTATGAGTACCAAATTACAAAATGATACACTACATTGTGTTTGGGGGGACACTAGAAATGGTAAATTAAACATTTGGTATCAAAGGATGTTAATTAATGGAACTGTATTGTCTATACAACAATTAGCTTCTGAAAACCTGCCTGAAGTTTTAATCTGTCCAAATCCAACCAAATCATTAATTACAATTAATGTTGAAAATTTAAAACAAGTTACCGTTTATGACATTAATGGTAGAAAGATTATCAAAAAAAATAATACTAATGGATCAAATGAGATGGTGATAAATTTAGAAAGTCAATCTAATGGAACATATTTTATTGAAATAACAACAACAAAAGGTAAGATAACTAGAAAAATACAGAAACGATAAATACGTTTGTTGCCAAACATAAAAATAATAGTGTTTTTTCTACTAAAATTAAAGTTTGTATCTTTGAATAAAGTTTTGTGCTAAATTGAAAAGTAAGTGCTTTTAAATCCGCTACTATTCATACACAAACCTCATATTTAATAAAAAATGAACATCAAATTTTTGAGAACCTTTTACTTATCAATAATAGCAACTCATTTGATCTTACTAAGGAATGTAATTATTGGACAAACTACAACTTTAAACATTGATTGGAATAATGTAGTAAAAACGATTCCTGAAAATGCATATGGAGTAAATAGTCCCGCCAACTTTATTCCGTCTTATTCGAACAATGGTGTTTTTATGAATAATCTCGAACAAATTACTCAAAAGAAAGGATTAATAAGACTTCACGGTTGGGGGATGATTGATGAAAATAGCCCGGAATCTTGGATAATCAATGGACAATGGGATACAACAAAAATTCAACAAGCTTTAGCTCCACTAATTCAACAAGGTTATGAAATAATGATAAATATCCCAAGTGGACCTTTAGGGGAAAACGATTATCAAAATCCACAGCAATTTGCTCAATTTTGCGCTGATTTAGTTCAAATTGTCAATATCGATAACTCCTTTAATGTTACCTATTGGGAAATTCCCAACGAAAGAGAAGCAGACTTTATATCTCCCGGACTTACGGTAAATGAGATGGCTAATTTAATTCAAACTGCATCACAGGCTATGAAAAATATAGATTCAACAATAAAAGTTGGTGGAGTTGCAACAGCTTGGATTAATATTAACTATTTAACCCAATTAGTGCAATTAGCACCCAACATTGATTTTGTCACTTGTCATACCTATGCTGGAGACTGTACCAATAGTTTATCAGATATCTACAACAACGCACAAGATGCCATTTCAGATTTAGCTGTCCTAAGACAAAATATAAATACAATTACAACATCTAACTATATACCTGTTTTTTTAACAGAATACAATTTGTCCTATCAAGGTTGTCCGGAAATTCAAACATATAAAGGTGTAGTTTATGATGCATTAATAATGACCCAAAGCATAAAATCTGGTGTAGATGCCACTTGCTATTGGAATATTGCCCCATACTCTGACATGTCAATAATTATTAATAATACTTTAGATGAAAATGCATATTTGTATGAAAATATGAACACCTATTTTCAAGGAGAAATGGTTCAAAGTAATACAAGTGATATTTCAAAAGTCCTAATCTATGCCACAAAAAATCCTTTGACTAATGATTATTCCTTTTGCCTAATAAATCGAACTGATTTATCTCAAAACATTTCCCTTCAAATGAACGGTTTTACCCCTGATGTTCTTAACAGATATCTGTGGGATGTTGATAATAGTTATCTTGTGGATACTACAACTTGGATAGAATTGAATGATGGAACCTTTACTCTTACACCGTATTCTGTTACCATTTTTAATGGGCAAATGAACCCTTTAAATATTGAAGTTTTCCCAACTGATAATTATACATTATTTCCTAATCCAACATCTGGAAAAATATTTTTCAGAAACACTTATAATAATAAGTATAAACTTTTTTCATATAACGGAAAATTACTTAAAAGAGATAATTTGATTAATAATGAATTAAATATAGAAATTTATCCAGGAGGTATATATATACTCCAATTATACAATGATAAAGGGCGTAAAATATATTATAGGGTGCTTAAGAAGTAAAGATAATGCAT
>JALWLM010000552.1 GCA_027084145.1 Crocinitomicaceae bacterium
AGCAAATACAGAGTGAAGAGGGTCTTTACTTCGTAAAAAGTCCTTTCTTCGCATTACTTTATTGGAAAGAGCTCCTGTTGTCGGTTTGGATTTTTTTATATCAAAAGTATCCCCGTTTTTAAGATTGTCCGTATAAGCAGGGATAACCAGGGTTCCTTTTGACAATTTCTTTTGGAAAGATTCTATGAAAAGGTTTGCATCAAACCGATGGTTGTTTTTTCTATCCCAAAGCGCTAGTTTTTTGATGTCCGAAGCGATAAATAAAGTGTCATCCTCTTTTAAATCTAAATATTTTATTAAATCTAAAGAACTTTCCATTTTTTATTGAGAAATAAAAGTATAACTTATCCAACCGCTTTGCACTTTGTTAGGGCTGTATTTAAATCTTGATTTTTTAGCATATTCAACCGCTTTTTTAATCATACAATCGTTTGCATTGTAGCTGTTTGTTGCGTCATATACTGCGGAGATAACATCACCATTACTGTTTACTTTGATTTTAACGGTTACTTTTCCCGAAGAACCATGACCGCAAACATATCCGGGGTTTCGGACGTACCAAGCGTTATTAAGATGAGGTTCTCTTAAGCTCCATTCTACCATAACATTTCCCGAATAAGTTTTGTTTCCTCCTTTTGCACCTTTGTTAGGGTCTTTTTTGATTTCTTGTTTTTTTGTTTCTAATGCGGCTCTTTTTTTTGCGATTTCTTCCTCTAATCGTTTTCGTTCTTCCTCCCCTCCTGATTCTTCATACATTTGTTTTTCGAGTTCTCTTAATTCCGATTCTATATCTTCATCAGAAACGTTTTGATAATATTCTTCATCAGAGCGTTCACGGGGGTCATTAACATCTCTACCGATACTTTTAACATCTTGAGAAAATTCATCGGGGACAAGAATGTTTTCCGGTTTTAATTTTATCTCTTCTTCCGGAATTTCTATGTAAGAGCCATCATAAAAAGGATCATAATGTATTTGTTTTGGAAAGGAAGCGATTTGTAAATAAATAAAAATTGCTACATAAACACTTAATGAAGCAATTAATCCAAACTTATGTCGCTCTAAGAAGTCAAACAGACTATTCATCTTTTCGTCGTATCAAACGGTTGTTTTTTAAATCGTAATAATAAATATAACCTTTTTCGGTGAGGATTATTTTATTTTTATCGAAAGAATCAACATTTTCCAAAGAACAATCGAATAATAAGCGGTCTCTTTGATAAACACCATAATTCGTTCCGTTAAAAATTTTATAAACAGAATCAAACAGCATATCAATGGATTGGTATTGTATAGGAACTATTGTTTCCCCCTTACCGGATATTACACCGAGAGAGTCTCCTAATCGAACCAAAAACGTCCCGTCTTTTTGCAGGTCCGCAGCATCATATTGATGCCCAACAATTATCTTATTTAATTTTGATAAAATACCCCATAATCCATCTTTTTTAAATGGAAAAACATTTTCTCCAAAGCCGATGTTTTCATAATCAAAAGGAGTAACGACATTTCCTTTGGTGTTTATTCTTCCATATTTATCATTTAGGACAGCAATAGCAATACCATTATAAAAGAGTGCTTTCTCTTGATAATTAGGAAAGGTCGAGTAAATAGTCTGAAAGGCATTTATTCCTTTACTATTTAAGTAAAATAAAGAGTCGCTTTTAGAAACCATAAACAGGGAGTCATGATAGTGAGAAATATAGTCATATTTTGCAGGGATAATTGTATCTCCTGAAATATTCAAGACACCTATTCCGGAGGAATCCGCAAACCGGTAGAAGTTGCCCCCCAGATATTTTAGTTCTTTAAAACGAGGTTGTAAGACAAATTGAAAGTTTGTATCAATAATTCCCTCTCCTGTTACGGTTTCAACAATTGCGAAAAAATTTTGATAATCATTAGCATTTGAAAAGGATTGTTGACTTAAGCGATGACCATTTAAATCGACATAATAAAAGGTGTCGTTTTTAGAAACATAAACGGGAAGGTTGTTTCTTATCTCTCCAATTTCATCTAATTTCATTAAAAGCTCTTTTCCATTTCTATCAATGAGCCCAAGAAAGTCGTTTTGTTCTACAATAAACCGTCCTTCCGGAGCATTCATAATGCCGTCGTATTTATGAGGAACCTGAATTTTTAATTGTTTGTTGATCAAGCCGTATTTAGCATCTTTCACAACAATTGAAAGTCCTTCTTCAAAGGCACCAATATAATGGAATAGAGGGCTTAAAATACTTTCTCCTTCTAAATTCATTAATCCGTAAAGGTGAGTTTCTATAAAGGGGAGGTATGTTTCGTGAAACCTATTAAGCTCTTCTTTAATTTCATCGGAAATAGGAGTGTTTTGAAATGAATGTAAAAAGGAGCGGATTTTTTCTTCCGTATATTCATCACCAATATATAAATTGTATAACTCCCTCCATGCTCTTTTATAAAAAGAGTTTTTAGGGAATCGTTGTATAAAGTTAAGGTATGATTGAATTGTGTTTTCTCTTGTAGAGAGAATATAAATCATACTATCAGCTTCTTTTTTGTACGGGCTGTCCGGATATCTTTTGATAAACAATGCAAAGTCATCTATTGTTCCGCCACTGACATTTTCAATAAATAAAGAATGATGATAATTTTGTAATGCAAGTTCTTTATATTCACTTTCAGGGTATATGTCCAAAAAGTTTTTATAAGCATTAGACGTGTTTTTATATACCGCATCAAAAAAAGCCAGAGAATCCCGTTGATGTATCGCTAAAGGAATTTTATCCGACCAAGGGTGTTCTTTAATGAACTTTGTGAATAGAGACGTGTCCATTTTTTCTTTGGCGATACGGTAAAACTCGTTTGAGATAAGGTTTTTTAGAGAATCAATAGCAATGTCTGACCACCCGTAAATTTTCCATTTTTGCTTTTTGGTTTCTTTTGTTTGTTCCCAAGTAGACTCTGCCTCTAAAATGTAGTGATACGCTGAATCTAAATTATGGAAAGGGTTGTCATGCCGGTAATAAATGTTTGCAAGTCCGAAACTAGAAGGAGAAGGGTTGTATTTTCTTCCTTTTTGTAAGTGTTTTTTAGCATTAAAATAATCGTAAACCGTTAAAGACTCATATCCCTTTTTTACGTTACAAGAAGTGTTTATTCCGAAAGAAAACATAAGTGTTAAACCGAATATAAAGGCCTGTGTTCGATACATCATTCAAAGATAAGGAGTATTTTTTTGTATGAACAAATAGAAATAAAAAAAGTTCTACAGATAGATGTAGAACTTTTAAAATATGGTAAATTAAAAAATTACTTTTTTCTTTTTCCGTATCGAGAGTTGAATTTATCAATACGTCCTGCTGTATCTACAAATTGTGCTACACCTGTAAAGAAAGGGTGTGATTTGTGTGATACTTCTAGTTTGAAAAGCGGGTATTCTTTACCGTCCTCCCAAGTAATTGTGTCTTTTGTTTCTGCACATGAAGAACAAATAAATGCATAATCATTAGTCATATCTTTAAACACTACTAATCTGTAATTTTCCGGGTGTATTCCTTTTTTCATTTTCTTCAAATCTTTAAATCGGACGGCAAAGATAACTCTTTTTCTTTAAAAACAAGGCTTAAATAAAATATTTTTTAGTTTTTTACTCTTCTATAAAATATAGCGAGTCAGGAATATTCCTTCTCCGTCTTGCTCTCCCGCATTTGACTCTACAGCGCTATTTACAAATACAAGTTCCCAACCGCTTTCAGCCATTTGATTAATTTTTGAAATAACTAACGCATCATTAGCCGCAATGTTTTCAAAACGAAGACCGGCTAAACTGTATAGATTTAAAAGTTTCGTTTCTTCAAATTCTTTTACCCGTATTGCTTTTCTTTTACCCGTGTTTTTTCCCCGTGATCTATCGTAAATTCTTGATGATCTCTTTTTTCTGTGACACTAATCATTCTGGAACGCCCTAATCCACCGGGAATAATAGACTCTACTACTGTAATGATATGGTATTCATAAGTTTGAGAAAACAAACTGCTTTGAAAAATAAACACAAAAAAGCATGCTAAAAAAATTTTTTTCATCGGTTTAAAATTTTTAAATTAATAAAACCAAATATCGGTAATTAATTCTTTTTTGGCAAACTCGTTTACTCTTTCGATAATCATTCTTTTAGAAGAAACCAGCTCTTCTCTCATTACGGAGGAATCGATTTTGAGGTATAGTTTTTTGTTTTTTATTTGAATGTCTTTTGTCCGGTTAGCAACATCAACCCCCATGATTTCCGGCCAAACATTAATAACATTAATAACATCCAATTTTTTTTCGTATCCGTATGCTTTAAACCACCGGTCAATTAAATCTTTTAAAGGTTGTTCATTGGATGTTCTTTTTTCTTCATCTTTTTTCTTCATCATTTAATTTTTTGATTTCTCCGTTTTTTACCTCAAACAAGTGGTAATTAAAATTATTATTAGAGAAAATTTTATTGACCCTGTCGATGTCTGTGTCGGTTAATAAAACTTGCCCAAAAAATTGTTTGGAAACAAGTTGCATTAGTTTTTCAACCCTTTGATGGTCGAGTTTGTCAAAAATATCATCAAGTAGTAAAATAGGTGTTGTTTTCAGGTGATTTTTGAGCCACTCATATTGAGCAAGTTTTAGTGCAATTAAGAATGATTTTTGTTGACCTTGAGAACCGAATTTTTTAACAGGTAGTCCTTTTATTTCAAATACTAAATCATCTCGGTGTATTCCCACATTTGTATAACGTGTTTGTATATCTTTTTTTTCACTTTTGGAAAGCAGTGTTTTAAAATCGTTTTCTAGCAGGTGGGATTTATAAGAAAGGTGGACACGTTCTTCTTTATCTCCTATTTCGTTGTAATGTTTCTGGAAAACAGGAATAAACTCATTTAAAAACCGTTTTCTTTTTTGAAAAATTTTCTCGCCTGTTTCTACAAGTTTTAAGTCCCATATTTCAATAGATTCTCTGTCAAACAAACGTTGCTCCGCCATGTTTTTTAGTAAAGCATTTCTCTGAGCAAGAACTTTAACATATGTTTGTAATAAATTTAAGTATTGTTTGTCAAATTGAGCAATAATGCTATCCATCCATCGTCGTCGCATTTCACTTCCTTCGGAGATTAAATTTCTGTCATAAGGGGAAATGATAACAGCGGGATAATTACCGATATGATCTCCTAGTTTTTCGTATTCTTTTTTGTTTTTTCTAAAAGACTTTTTATGCCCGATTTTTACTGCGCAATGAATTTCATCTGTTTTCCCATTATTTCGAAAGGTTCCTTGTATCACAAAAAAGGGCTGGTCAAAACGAATGTTTTGTTTGTCCACCGGGTTCATGTAGGATTTACAAATACTTAAGTAGTAGACAGCGTCTAAAATATTTGTTTTTCCTTCACCGTTGTTCCCGACAAAACAATTAATCCCCGCATCTAAAAGGATTTCGGCTTCTTTATAATTTTTAAAATTAACAAGATGTAATTTTTCTAAGAACATATAGGCAAATTTACAGCAAAAGAATAAAACTGTTTTCAACAAAGGTCTCTTTTGAAAAAAAAAGTTATTTTTGCCTTTGTTTTTATTGTGTATAACGATTATAAAAAGAAAAATAGATGTTAGAAGATTTATCACCGGAAGAGATTAAAGAACAATTTAAAAAAAACAAAACATTACAAACGGTAGCCTATGTTGTTGGGGGGCTTTTAATTCTTGTTCTTGGTTATTTTGCATACAAGCAATTTATATGGAAACCGGCAAACGAGAAATCAAAAGATGCCTACTGGGAAGCATTAAACTATGTTAAGAAAGATTCTATTGATTTAGCGATAGAGCAATTAAATGTTGCGGTTAAGAAATACGACGGAAAAATTGGCGGAGAGGTTTCTCAATTTGTGTTGGCTAGACAGTATATGAATAAAAAAGATTTTAAAAAAGCATTGGATTTATTGGAAGATGTTGATGTAGAAGACACTTATGTTCAAGCAATGGCTGTTGGTTTACAGGGGGATTGTTATTCGGAAATGGAGAAATATGAAGAAGCATCGGAACTTTATCTTAAAGCGTCTAAAATCAACCCCAATGAAGTTACAACCCCAATGTACCTTTTTAAGGCGGGACAGCATTTAGAAGAAATCAAAAACTTTGAGAAAGCAGCAGAATGCTATAAACAAATCAAGAAGGATTATCCGACATTTGCCTCACAAAAAACTATTGAAAAGTATATTGTACGGGCAGAAAATCAAACTACAAAATAATGGCGACAGAGCATAAGAATTTGTCACAATACAATAAAGAAGAAATTCCCAATGGTGCCGATTTTAAAATCGGCATTGTTGTTTCTGAATGGAATGATAAGATTACAAGAAACCTTCTTTCAGGAGCGTTAGAGGCATTAACAGAAAATGGAGTAAAAGAGAAAAATATAGATGTTCAGTTTGTTCCGGGTGCATTTGAACTTCCACTTGGAGCTCAATGGATGTGTGAAAAAGGCCATGTTGATGGAGTGATTGCTATTGGGGTGGTCATTCAAGGAGAAACCAAACACTTTGATTTTGTTTGTGACGGAGCAACTCAAGGAATTAAAGATGTAAATTTAAAATACAACACACCGGTTGCTTTTTGTTTACTAACGGATAATAATATTCAGCAGTCGATTGATCGCTCAGGAGGAAAACACGGAAACAAAGGAATAGAATGTGCGATTGCCTGCATGAAAATGATAGCATTAAAGAAAAAAATGTTCAGATGACATTAATTAAATCAATTTCCGGAATACGCGGAACAATTGGAGGACAGGTAGGAGAGGGGTTAACACCTGTAGATGCTGTAAAATTTGCGGCAGCTTATGGCACATGGTTGCTTCAAAGAAACCCTAACAAAAAAGTTAAAGTGGTTGTTGGTCGAGACGCCCGAATTTCGGGAGAAATGATCAGCAATCTTGTTGTTTCAACTCTTTCGGGCTTAGGGATAGATGTTATTAACCTTGGACTTTCAACAACACCAACTGTAGAAGTGGCAGTTCCAATGGAGAGGGCGCAAGGAGGAATTATTTTAACAGCAAGTCATAACCCCAAACAATGGAACGCTTTAAAACTGTTAAATGAAAAGGGGGAATTTATTTCCGGAGAAGACGGAAAGGAAGTTTTGGGTATTGCAGAGAATGAATCATTTTCTTTTGCAGAGGTAGATGATTTAGGAAAAATACAATATAACGACAGTTATCTTCAAAAGCATATTGATGAAATTTTAAAACTGGATTTAGTTAACAAGGAAAACATTGAGAAAGCCAATTTTACGGTTGTTGTCGATGCGGTAAACTCTACGGGGGGAATTTTTGTGCCTGCGCTTCTTGAAGCATTAGGAGTAAAGAACATTATTCCGATTTACTGTGAGCCGACAGGAGAGTTTCCACATAATCCGGAACCACTGCCGGAACATCTTGCAGACTTATCCGATAAAATTATGAGTACGGGAGCGGATTTAGGAATTACGGTTGATCCTGATGTCGATCGATTAGCACTTGTTTGTGAAGACGGAAGCATGTTTGGAGAAGAATATACACTGGTCGCAGTTGCTGATTACGTATTGTCTAAAACACCGGGAAATACGGTTTCTAACCTGTCATCCACACGGGCGTTGAGAGATATTACGGAACAATATGGTCAATCCTATTATGCTGCTGCAGTAGGAGAGGTAAATGTTGTTGCAAGAATGAAAGAGGTAAATGCAGTGATAGGGGGAGAAGGAAACGGAGGAGTCATCTACCCTAAATTACATTACGGCAGGGATTCTCTTGTTGGAATCGCTCTTTTTTTATCATTGCTGGCAAAAAGAAGGCTAAAAGCAAGCGAATTAAGAGACAGTTATCCGAAGTATGTCATCGCAAAGAATAAAATTCAACTTACACCGGAAATAGATGCTGATGAGCTTCTTGAAAAGATTAAAGAGAAATATCAAAACAAAGAAATTGACACTACGGACGGAGTAAAAATATATATAGGAAAAGAATGGGTGCATCTTCGTAAAAGTAATACGGAGCCCATCATTCGAATTTATTCTGAAAGCCAATCAAGTGAAAAAGCAAAAGAATTAGGAGAACGCTTTATTCGGGAAATAAAAGAATTAATCTAATTGATTTTCTTTATTTGAACCATTTTTGGTGTGAATTGTATGATAAGATGAAGAAGCCGTTGTATTTTGGCTTGAAAATTGAATTGTCTAACAATAAAAACATGACATTATGAATATTAAAAATTTATTTCTTATTGTATTACTTACAGTGAGTTTTTTCTCCTCTGCTAAAAGCGGAGAGAAGATTATCCCGTCAAAAATTAAAAAAGTAACGGTTTATCCTTCGAGTGCTCAAATTTACAGAGAGGCGAATTATCAAGTCAGCAAAGGTGTTACCGAAATTGTTTTGGAAAACATTAGTCACTCGGTGAATGAAAACACAATTCAGTTGAAAGCAACAGGGAATGTGATTATTTTAAATACAAAATACACCTCATATATTCCAAAATTTGAAGAGTCTGACCTTGCCGGATATCCAAAAGATATTCGAGAAGAAATTTTACTATTGAGAGATTCTTTAAAATCAGTGAACTATCAGATTAGAAATAAAAAAGACAAAAAGGAAGTTTATCAAAAAACAACGACCCTATTATCAAATAAAGAGTTGTTTGGGCCTAAATCCATAGAGCAGACAACGGATTACTATAT
>JALWLM010000553.1 GCA_027084145.1 Crocinitomicaceae bacterium
TATCTGTTATATCATCTATAGCCATTTTAACGATCAGTTTTATAGTTATCTTAAAAAATTTTGAAAACAAACAAATATCTACAGCAACACAAACCCTTTTAAAACAGAAACAGGCTGTCATAAAAAAAGAAGCTGAAAGTTTATCTTCTGATATAAAAAATCAAATATCGCTTATAGAGAAAATTACAAGAAAAGATTTGAAACAAAGGGTATATCAGGCAACTGCACTCATTGACTATATATGTAAAAATTATCCAAAAAAAAGTCAGATGAGGATGTCGCTTGGAATCCTGAGTGCATTGTCATTTAATAATAACAAGGGTTATTTTTTTGCGTATGACAGAAAAACAGGTATAGTGAAACTACATGGCATTAAGAAGATCATAGGAAAAAATACAAAAAAAATACTCACAAGCTCAGGCATTCACCAGTATGATAGAAATGAAAAAATACTAAACAATCCAAAACAGGAAGGTTATTTTACAGTTATATTTCAAAAACCGGATATACCAAATAAAAAATTTGAAAAAATTGATTTTATAAAGTATATCAAGGCTTTGGATCTGGTAATAGGTACCGGAGAATATACCGACGATGTATTGAAAAATGTAAAAGCCAATATGTTACAAAGAATTGCACTTAAAAGATATGATAAAGATAAATATTTTGCAATAATCGATACAAAAGGAGTTTTACTGTCACATCCATACCTAAAAAAATATATCGGTAAAAATATCTCTCAATTAAAAGATAAAAACGGTAAACTCTTTATCAAAAAAATTTTAAAATTAGTCAAAAAAAATGGCAAAGGGTATGTCAAATACTACTGGCTCAATCCAAGAAACAAAAAAATCGAACAAAAGTTAAGCTATGTGTATTTGATAAAAAAACTAAACTGGATAATACTTACAGGAGTTTATATTCCCGATATAGAGAAACATGTAAATATAGCCAGAGAAAAAATGAAACAGGAGTATCATCAGATATATTATACAGCTCTTTTTATTGTTGTTGCTTATATCATTATTATATTTTTAATACTTGCTAAATTTTCAAAACGATTACAAACTATCTTTAACGAGTATGGTCTTTTAACAGAAGAGAAGAGAAAAAAAGCTGAATACAATGCGACACATGACACCCTGACAAAAGCAAACAACAGAGCATCTTTCGACAAGAAGCTGCAAGAAGAGCACAAAAGAGCTCTAAGGTATAAAAGAGCGCTGTCTATAGCAATGTTAGATATAGACCATTTTAAACATATCAATGACACTTTAGGTCATCAAGTAGGCGATATTATACTCAAAAACCTATCCACTTTCTGTCAGACACACATAAGAAGCAGTGACTTTTTTGCTAGGTGGGGCGGTGAAGAGTTTATGTTTATTTTTAGTGAAACTGATGCAAAAACGTCAATTAAGATCTGTGATAAACTAAGAGAAAGTATATCCAACAATAAAGAACTGCAACAAGTTGTAAAGTATACTGTCAGTATAGGTGTTACACAATTGAAACCGAATGACAGCATAGATTCGCTCTTAAAAAGAGTTGATAATGCGCTCTATAATGCAAAAAACAATGGAAGAAACAGAGTGGAATCTCTCTAAAAGTAAGATTGCTTCATAATATACTTACATTATTTATATATCTGTTTCAATTAATACCCACGACGCCCATCCCTTGATCATTGACTTCTATATTTTATTATATCGATACTTATTACTTATACTTATCATAAGTGCATCTTATTATATAAGTTTACTTTATAAACATATTAATCTGTTATATTAATTTTTCTTATTATTGATGTTACATAGCGTAACAAAAATATAACTTTTTTATATTAGAATTAATTATTTTTCTATTTTTGTTGACATATTAATAATTCTTATAATATACTGACTTCACTTGACAATCAACACAAGGAGGTTTCGTTGAAGAAAA
>JALWLM010000554.1 GCA_027084145.1 Crocinitomicaceae bacterium
ATAAAAATCTATATATAAATCCTCAAATGTCATTTAAAGCTTTATTTGTAAAGTGAGATAATAATTTCTTGGAGGTGAAGGAATAATTCCCGGACCGGGATAACCCGTTGCTCTTCGTGTAAAATATATGGTATTGGTTAAATTATTAACTCCTGCTTCTACTTGTAGCTTCTTATATTGATATCTCATATTAAAATCTACAATTTGATATGAAGGAATCATTCCATTAACGGCATTTGCTTGATGTAATGAATTTGTTGCATCCGAATAATGCCAATGAACATATGAATATTGAAGTGAAGCTGAAAATTTTTTGTATTTCCCCGTAAAACCGGTTTTAATATTAATTGGCGGTACAAGTTCTACTTTTTTTCCTTCAAAAGCTTGTTCTTCAGAACGAAGATATCTGGCTTCAACAAAAGAGACATTAGCAAAATAAATAATATCTAATTTCGATGAATCATTAATCCACCATTTCCATAAATTAACTTCCGCCATTGCTTCTAATCCTAAAGATAAAGAACTAGCAATATTGGTTCGGTATTGATAAGTGTTAAATAATATAGAATCCGTTTGAATTGTTGTTCCTATTCGATTGTTATAATATAAAGCAAACAAAGACAAATCATATGTTATTCTTTGTCGAATATTTCCTCGAATTCCCAAATCAGCATTGTAACCTTTTTCATCTTCTAAGTTAGGATCAATTTTAAAATTCGGATTTTGTATTTGCATGTCAGTGAAGTTAATACTTCTATAGTTCTGTGAAATATTCGCATAAAGTTCTAATGTATCATTAAGATCATAAGACATTCCTACTCCTCCTATAACGAATGAACGAAGATGAGATCGATGATCCGAGTAAACTGTATCAAAAATCACATTCCCGGCTAAATCTAAGCTTTGATATCGATAACTCCCTTCTGCATTTGTTTTAATATATTCCCATCTTATACCGGGAGTAATACTCAATTTATTGGTAAGATTAAAAATATGTTCCCCAAATAAAGCTATATTTCTACTTGGAAATTCATACGACGAGCCTTCTAAATAATTTGGATTTAAAAAATAAAAATCAGGGGTATTACCTACAGGAGCTAAACCTTGTTCACTTTTATTATACCCTTGATAATATCTAATTCCTACAACATAAGCCCAATTTTGTTTTCCTTTATTGTAAACATTTAAAAACCGTGTTTCATTTCCAAAATTTTGAAATTTCCCTGCAATCAAGGTTCTTTCTGTCATTGGATCTATACGGTTAATTTGATCAAGAAAACCTAAAGCATTTCTTTCTGCCAATAAACCAAAAAACATTGTGTTTATTTTTTTTCTCCCATTTAACTCATAATCCAATTTGATGGCTCCTAAATTCCAATCTACTTGAAACCAATTTCTTGAACGGTGTGATTGGTAGGGATTTTCATAAAACTGAGCATCTGTTAAACCTCCCGGTTGCTGTGCTAAATAATACATCTTAGTGAAATCCAAGCTTATTTTTAACTTTTCTGTTAAATACTTTTTCAAATAAACTCCTCCTGTTTGTACTTTAAAAGCTGAATTTGGCCGCCAATCATTTCCAAACTTATATTGAAAAAAACCATAATAATTAAATGTAGGTGTGCTTCCTCCTACACTTAAAAATGAACTGTTTAATACAAAAGAGCCTAAAGTATGCCTCGCTGTTACTTCTATTCTTTTATCTTCAGGTCCTTGTTTCATTATAAAGTTTAATAATCCTCCAAACTGGGTTCCGAATTGTAACGATGCAGCACCTCTTATCAACTGTATTTCCTGTACCGCTTCTGCAGGCGGAGTGTAATAACTTTCCGGATATCCTAATGCATCCGCACTAATATCATATCCATTTTGTCTTGTATTGTAATTAGATGTTCTTGTAGGACTTAATCCTCTTCCTCCAATACCCAATTGAATTCCTGCTC
>JALWLM010000555.1 GCA_027084145.1 Crocinitomicaceae bacterium
AATTCAAACGGCCATTTCCGATTCTCCTGACAAATTGAGGCTGGTCGATGGAAGTTAAAATTGCGAAAGGCAAGATCACGGTTTATGTGGCTGATAAAGTGTTTGAATTTAAGGAATCTCACCGATGGCCGGCGATAGGGTTTTGTTGTGTTGAGGGTGAGACTGGAATAAACTTTTCTTATTTTGATCTTATTGTTTGCCGCAGCCACTATAGAATGCCTTTAGAGATTATCCGATTATGCGAATATAAACCGTTTAATATTTCTATTAATGGGTTTGTAGAGTTTTGTGGTGAGTGTCTTTTTTGCGGTAGGCTCACTATTCAATTTATATGTTACCCATGCGCGTTAGAACTTTTAGATGCTATTTATGATTCACCGGACAGGGAAAGGTTGCTCGATGGAAGTGAAGATTGAAGACGGCATAATCGTCGTGTTTTTCGACGGGGGGATTTTTGAGTTTGATGAGACTTACCGCTGGCCTGCTTTGGGGCGGTGCTGCAATGATATGCACAGTACTGCTGGAATAGATTATTTTTATTTCAATATTTATATCTGTGCAAGGCATTACAAGATGCCACTTGAGGTCGCAATGTTATTCGGGTACAATCCAATTTACATTGCTTCTGCTTTATTCGATGAGGTTCAGGGGCCCTGTTATCTTTGTAATCAACTTACATCAAAATACATTTGTGATTGGTGCAAGCGAGAGCTTTTAGAAGCTATTTACAAATCACCCGACAAAGGAAAATTGCTTGATGGAAGTTACTGTTGAGAAAAGAAAGATTATTGTTAGAGTGGGTGATCGGAAGTTTGTATATGAAGAAATTTATCGTGAATCGGAGATACCTTGTAGGTATGGCTTTGAGAGGCTTAGAATAGCTTACTCCTGTTTTTATATCCTGGCTTGTAAAGAACATTATAAGTTGTCTCATGATATAGCAAAGTTATACGGGTGTAAACCATTTTGTATTCTGCCAGATGTCTGTCTTAATGCCTTTCTTAAGAAAGATATTGGTTTGTGTTATTTTTGTGGGAGGGTATCATCGCACTGTTTATGTCATGAGTGTGTGAAGGAATTTTCGATGAAAATATACAGTTGCGGATTGGAGGATATTGTTGAATGATAATAGCATGGCTTAAATCTGATAAAATCGTTTTGAACAGCCCTTTTGGTCTTGTAACCTTAAAACTTGCTCATAAACCCACTGATGAGGGGTTGGCGTTTTACGCCAGTATAGGCGAAAGGATTGCTTTTGTTTTGAATGTGAACAGAGAACTTATTCACATACCCATCCAGGTGGCGATCCTTTCGCGTGTGGCGCCGATTTTCATTTCGACGGTTGGCCCGCAGCCTCCGATCCCTGGTCAGTGTCTTTTATGTTTAGATGAAACCATAGAGGTTATTTGTTATCGGTGCAGGGCAAAAATCATTCGGGAAATCTATGACACAGAGGAACACTTACAATTCTTCAGGAATCATTTCCAGGATCAATGAAAACGAAATCGTTTTCGTTAATGATTTTGGTGAAGAAGTTGAAATGAATGTTTTTTATGATAAACTTGCCTGCTTTACGCAGTGTTGTAAGAGCGAAGGAATGGTGGTTTACGTTTGTCATCGAGGGAATTTCGTTTTGGCATTTATTGGATGCGTGAAGCACCTAAACGTGCCTTATGAGGTCGCAAAGCTCATTAATTTGAATCCGGTTGCTGTTGTTCCTATTAGCGTTTCAACTTCTCATATGGAAACGTGTTTTATCTGTCATAGAACCGGCCCGAATAAGTTTTGCAAGCAATGTGCAAAACGAATTGAGAATGAGATTCATGAAAAAAGACTTTATTGGATATTCAAGTAAATGAAAACGAAAATCGATTACAGGCAGTCGGGTATTATTTCAGAAATTCATAATGATAAAATGATTCTTGTGAACCGGAGAGGGGAGA
>JALWLM010000556.1:0-807 GCA_027084145.1 Crocinitomicaceae bacterium
AAAATTCATAAATTTTTTTTGATCTATTTTTGTCTTAAGGTATGTTTTATTTAGAGCTTTATTCATACTAATTTGCATTGTGAAATTCCTTTATTTATGTCAAACAAGAAACAATAGAAATTTTTTATAAGTAGTATATCCATTTTTTACCTGCATGTTTAATTTAAATCCATGGGAATCATACTCTACTTCTTATTTTGCCGTAAGTGGAAATAGCAATACCAAGATATTTCAGTGGCTCAACGTGTTCCCAATGGTATAATAAATGGACTCCATATGGAATAGGGTAATCTCAACCAATACGAAGCAAGGTAGATCCAATCAAGCTTAATTACTGAACTTCTCTAAAAAGTCCAACTTCTTTATTGCAAATTCAACCTGCTTATCCAGCGTCAGTTCACCATATCTACCCTGCGCATTTGTCAATAGGCTTTTACAATAAACCACCCTTCTATGTGCTGAGCTACTTAGGTCGCTAATACCACTTTGCTCTTTTTCCAATGTATCTTGCAGTTGATAATATTCATTATCGGAAATTCCCCCCGTAACATCGATAACTGTATTTACGAACCACAAAATTTTTTCACTAGATAGGTCTGTAGAATATTTTTTCAGTCTTTTCCCCATCTCTTCTTTTGCTGCTTTTTTTATTGCTATGTCGTTCTTTATGATACCTTGATACAAATGGGTCTTTTTCATGCGCAGAATCTCAAAAAATACGAACAGTTTCAAAAAGCATTCATTGGTTTGTTTCTCTAATGTCTTAAATACAATATCCAGCTTCAAGAACAGCTGTTCGATTTCTCT
>JALWLM010000556.1:817-1938 GCA_027084145.1 Crocinitomicaceae bacterium
CCTGATCCAAGAATTGACTTAAGTGGTGTAGATGTAATGCGAAAAATTTTAATTCTTGTCCGTGAAAGTGGTTTAAAGATGGAGTTGAATGATATTGAAAATATATCTTTTCTTCCAAAATCTTCTTAATACCATAATGTTCGTACAGATAATCGCAAAAGCTCTCGATATCGGGCTCCGGAAGACAAAACTGCAAGTCAATAAACCTTCTAAGATAGTTTTCTGTATCGATGGCGCCGTACTGTGACCTGATTGACTCGCCCATCTGCTCTTTGTCTACCGACAGGACAAAAATGATGTGCTCCACCCCAAAGAAATGTTTAATCCTCTCTAAAAGTTGAATAGCATAGAGAGGCCGGCATCTGTCCAACTCATCGATAAATAATATAAGAGGTTTACCGCTCAATATTTCCAGAGCTTCTGACAACGCTTTCTCAAAATCCATGTGCAATGACTTCTTCTTGGCATATTGTGTGATCAGCTCTTTGCCGATTTCTTCGTTTATTGCTCCGATTGCCGATTCGTAACCTCTATCAAAATCCAGCATGCCTGCTGTCAGACCGTTCAGTATGGCCGGCAGAGCTTTTTTTGTGATTTTCAAACCAATCTCTTGCAAATCTTTAAGCCGCTGTGGGTTGGAATTTTCTGAAGATTGACTCTCCAAAAAAGCACTGATCTCACCTAGAATTGCGATCAGCGGCTCTTCAAAATAGTCAGTTTCCCATGCATTGAAATAAATGGTATCAATTTTATGTTTATCTTTAAGGTAAGCTTTCCATAGTCTTACGAATGTGGTTTTCCCGCTGCCCCATTTCCCATCTACGGATAAAACAAAAGGTTCTTTCGTATTTAATACCAGAGTGGAAAGATTCTCAATGACATCTTTTCTGTTAAGAACGTCATTTTTAAAAACATTGTCATCTGGAATATCGATTTCTTTATGCTTTAATACCATGTTTGTCCATTCTAATATTTTTTCTATTATTATAGCTCTTTAAGAGTGCAGTTCTTACAGATATTTATCTGTGCCCACAATGAGTCACCATTTTTACTCTCTTGATCTTAATTATCCCCCTGCTGGCAATATGATTCAATGTTCTTTAAACAATAAAAGGCAGCGG
>JALWLM010000557.1 GCA_027084145.1 Crocinitomicaceae bacterium
TGGGTATGTAGATTCATTGTCTCTCCTAAACAATTTGTCTAGGAGAAATTGTAGCTCTGTTTGTTTAACGATTGTCAGATTATGTTGTGACTAATACAATTAACCTCTACTTATAAACATTTTCTTTTATAAATAATTGGTAGTGTATAAATTCTTTTTTTTGGATTTTCGTGATTTTTTTTGAGCTGCAGAAAACCTATGTATTCTAAATATGCCAAAAAAGATATATAGTCATCATCATGGTCAAATTTTATTTTGTTTTTCAACCAATTGTAGTCGAAAACCTCTTTGTTCCCTCTATTTTCCAAAAATAAATGAAAATATTTTGTCCATTTATTTTCAGTTTTGGCAATTATCTTAATCAATTCTTTGACGATATTTTGATAAGCTTCATATATAAAGTTTCTTTTATATAACGGATATTCATTGTTCTCATTCAGCGAGATGTTAACATGAGGATTTTGATCGTAATATACGATTGCCAAACTATTTACTTGTTTCAAAAAAGATAAAACATTTCTCGGAGAAGCCTGATTGTATCCATTCAGAAAATGAGTTTTTAGAAAATCAAATATATTAATTGTTTCCTCTTTGCAAGTTTCATTTTTGTGTTTTAGTTCCCTGGGAAAAACTTTCGTGATAATTGCCTGAGAAATGTTTTGCTTCATAGAAGTATCCATTACTTTAAAATCAGCTTTTTTGATTTTTCTCTCAATGATCATATCAATAAAAAATTGTACTGGACTTATTTTACATGCAAGCTTTTCCCATAATTTTAATTCAAATAGCTTTATTAGATTTTTTCCTTCATATAATTCTTCAATAATTTGGCGTTCAGTAAAGATACCTTGATCTTCAAAAGCAAGCAATATTCTTCTTGCAAAGAATTCAACTATTTCAGCTCCTGACCAATTTATTCTCAAAACATCATCGTTAACTTTATCCCATCCAAGGGATTCTAAGTTCAATCTTTCAAACAAATCACTCCTAAGAAATATCTTTAGTGAAAACTGTTTATCATATTTTGACTGAATGTCATCGTTTACCTCAAGTAATGCTTGAATAAATTTTCTTTGAGTTTCATACTCTTGACCAGCAACAAAATAATCTATTTTATCAATAATTATCAAAACAGGTTTTATTTTCTTTTCTTTAATTATCTTTGAACATTTTAAAATTATTTCATCGAGAAAAACCCTCTTATTTTCGTCTGAATTTCCATTATTTTCTATTGACATATTGATGGGAGTTTCATTTATTTTAAAATTGATAGATATTCCACTTTTAATCATTTTTGAAACAATCTCTGTAATACTTCTACTATAATCTTTATCTATAAGCTTTAAAAATTCGTTAATATCTTCCTCCATTTTTGTCTTAGGAAAGTCCGACTCACTATGGTTCCGAATATATTCAGATAACCTAGAGGCAATTTGAAGTTTCCAAATTAAGTAGTAAATATTTGATTCCTCGGATTTTTTAAGTAAATCTTCACCCATCATTTGCACATCATAAAATGAAACATGTTCTTCAATAGGCACTATGTTATATTTAGTTGTTAATGGCTCAAGTACTGCACTTCCATCTTTCAATAACTTAAATAAAGCACTTTTTCCTGAACCCATAGGACCAACAATTATTGATGTATCATTTTGCAAAAAAGTATGTATTGATCTAGTTTTAACAAAAGTGCTATCTGTCAACCTGGAGTCACGTCCACCATCTGCACTACCGAACCTTAAGTTTGCCAATCTTTGTAGTGGAAATTCATCTATAAAGTCTTTCTTGCACATTATTTATTCCTTATTTATTGAGCATCCCCCGGATGCGAATACTCTTCAGGACGTAAAACGCCCACCTGTCGCTTGCGGCGGTGGACTTTTTACCCATCCTGCCTTTTATTCAACGTTCATTTTAATCCATTTTATTGCATTAT
>JALWLM010000558.1 GCA_027084145.1 Crocinitomicaceae bacterium
AAGGACATATATTGATTGTCAGTGGAAGAGTGTCTTACGAGATTGTGGCAAAGTGTTTTAAGGCGAAGATTCCTATTTTAGCTGCTGTGTCAGCACCTTCAACACTTGCTGTAGATTTTGCAAAGGAATTAGGGATTACATTGTTGGGATTTTGTAGGGAGGGAAGAGCAACATGTTACTCCGGACCGAATAGAATAAAATTAAAAGATTATGTCAAAAAATTTAAGTGAATTATCAGGTAGAAAGGGGGTAAAAGACAGTTTGTTTAATCGTTTAGGGAAACTGGCAGAAAGAACAGGAACTCCTGAAACAGAAGATTTAGACCGTTTAGCGGAAGAGTTTTTGGTGGGGAAGGCTAATGTGTACGGGACAACAACATTTTATGATTTTCTAAAACCGGAAAACAAAGGAAAAAAAATATATGTATGTAACGGGACTGCTTGTGTTTGTGCAGGAACACAAAAAGAAGTCATTTCGAAATTAGAAGAAAAGTTCCATCCCGATGAAATCGGTCATATGACTTGTTTGGGAAGATGTCACGAAAATAAAGCCTTTTTTTATGATGGGAAAAATTATTCGGGAGATGCGATTGAACAATTGGATGACATTCTTTCAGAGAAAAAAGAAAAGAAAGACCGGTATCATGTTCAGGCCATTGGAAAACAAATTTTAACGGCACCATTTTCTTCCGTTGAAGAGTACTATCAACCGTTTTTTAAAGCATTAAAAGAAGAAAAAACGGTAGTTTTAGAAGAAATTAAGAAATCCAATCTTAGAGGTCGTGGAGGGGCAGGATTCCCAATGGGGATGAAGTTGGATTTTTGCAGGAAAGAAGAAAATGAAATCAAGTTTATCATTTGTAATGCAGATGAGGGCGATCCCGGAGCATATTCTGACCGTTACTTGTTAGAAGTGCAACCTCATTCGGTGTTATTTGGAATGCTTATCTCCGGATATGTAACAGGGGCAAAATACGGGGTGTTATACATTCGGGCGGAATATCCTGAAGCTGTAGAAACAGTTCAAGATGCAATAGAAGAATTGAGAACAAGAGGGTGGATTGGAGAAAATATTTTGGGGTCCGGTTTTTCATTTGATTTTCAAATTATTCAAGCGCAAGGCTCTTACATTTGCGGAGAAGAAACCGCTTTAATTAATTCTATTGAGGGACAACGGCCTGAAGTTCGAGTACGTCCTCCCTATCCGGCTCAGCAAGGGCTGTTTAATAAGCCGACAGTTGTTAATAATGTAGAAACACTATCTGCTTTACATTTCATTATTGAAAAAGGAGGAGAGGCATGGAAAAAAATAGGAACGGAAAAATCCTCAGGAACAAAACTAGTTTCTTTGGACAGCTTTTTCAATCGTCCCGGAATCTATGAAGTGGAAATGGGTACGCCGTTAGAAAAGGTCATTGAAGCAGCAGGTGGATTTAAACAAGAGATAAAAGCAATGCAGATAGGAGGACCTTTAGGAGGTGTTGTTCCTGTTGAGAAGATAAAAGATTTGAATTTGGATTTTGAATCTTTTGCAAATAACGGATTTTTATTGGGGCATGCTTCTATCGTTTCCATCCCAAAGGACTTTCCAATGATGCGTTTTATTGAACATTTGTTTGATTTTGCAGCATATGAAAGTTGTGGAAAATGCTTCCCCTGCCGTTTAGGAACAAAGAGAGGACATGAATTGACAAAGGGAGCGCTGGAAGGAAAAAATAAAATAGATATAGAATTATTTAATGATTTACTAGAGACCTTAGAACAGGGGTCGTTGTGTGCACATGGAGGCGGAATTCCGCTTCCGATTAAAAATATACTTCATTATTTTAAGGAAGAAATAAATTCATATTTTAAGAAATAATATGAAGTTGTTCTCTATAAATATCGAAAATTTTGATTCTCATTTTGAAAAAGAGATATATCGTCTAATTTATAGA
>JALWLM010000559.1 GCA_027084145.1 Crocinitomicaceae bacterium
GGTTTTGAGAGGCATAACAATGTAAGGCTCTTTTCGGTTGGCTTTGATAACTAATTTGTCTGCTCCATCAAATAGATTTAAAACTGAAAACTGTTTACGGGCTTTGACTTGAATGGAACCTATGCCTTTAACCTCAAGGTCAGCAGCTCCTAGACTGCCTGCTGAACGAACAACTTCAAATCCTGCTTCTTCAAAAATTTTTTTGACTTCTCTTTCTACTCTTGAGCCTTTTGCTTTTGCATTCACAATAACATCCTGCCAGTAAAAATTGTTATAAACAGGGTAAAAACTGGCAGGCTGGTTATCCAGCAATATTGTCAAAATCAGTTGAGAATAAGGTTGATTATTTTGGTGAGGTTTTCTTGGAGAGTTTTGGGATTTTGTTCGCTTTGGAGTTCTTTGAGGGTTTCTAAAAGGATATTTTCATGTCTTTTTAATTTGTCTATTGTTCCTTCCGGGATATTTAGTTGCAAAAATTCTTTTAACGCCCATTCAGGAATTAGAACATTTGTTTTGTTGGTTCTTGAGATTGAAAATCCTTCTCCCAGAAGGTAGGCTCTGAGTTTTCCTTCCTCTACCCATCTATATACCGTTCGTTCGGATTTTCTAAAAAGATTTGCTACTTCTTTTACTGTATAAAGTTTTAAGATTTTTGCTTGATTTCCCATCGAAATTCCCCCTCAAAGAGGCTACAAAAGCTATTATAAGGCCTTTGAGAGGGATGTCAAGAAAAGATATTATTGAAATTCCTTACAAAACTTCTGGATATAGTCTGATTTGCAAATCTGATTTAGGCTTTTATAGTCTTTTACTTCTTTTTTTGGGAAGGAGAAAAGATTATTCATCATTATATATCCAGCTAATATATCTGATGATTGTTCCTTTGCTCTTTCATATCCTACGCAAAAATCCGCTTTTGTTCCTTCTAGAACTGCTATAATTTGAGGAGAGCTGTCTTTACTGTCTTTCCATCCTATTTGTAGTTTTATTTTTCCAAAATCTGGATAATTACTGAGGCATAGATTTTTAGCAAGATTATATGTGGCAACGGCTATATTTGTGGCTGAAGGTTTTTTACTTATTTCATAGACTGGGGCTATCAATATATTTAGTTTATCTCCTTCCTTTGAAAGGGTAGTCCAATATACTCCAACTTTTTGTTGTAATGTTTGTAAATCAAAATTTTCTTCCTTGTTTATTTGCTGGCTTAAAGTAGAAGTATTATTTGGAGCACTTTTTTGAGGATTATCTGTTAAGGCTCCTATTACGCTGAGTATAACAAATGTGATGCCTATACCTATTAAGATTTTCTTCTTTTTAGTCATAGCTATCCTCTTTTAATCTATTATATGCTGTATTAGTTTATATATTTCTACGAGCTGTTCTGGTCTTAAGTCTTTCATCTTTGCATTGAGACAAGATACAAAATCGGACTTTTTCTTGTAAAGCTCCCCTAATAGATACTTCTTTGCTAATTCGAAATTTTTTTGAGTCAATTTGTTATATGCCCCGTCCCCATATTCCTCTTTAACAATTCCTCTATACTTTTTTATGACATTTTCACGGGGAATATTGTTTATAATTTTTTCAAAAACTATAAGTTCATCAATAATTTTATCAATTTGTTGTATTTTCGATTTTGAAACATATGAATTATTCGGTGAATTTCCATTATATATATTAATTTCCTGCCTTATGAATGCTTTCTTTGTATATATATTCCCCGCTCCATTATTCACTATAATTTCTCCTGATTAATAACCTTTGTTAACAATTTATCAAGCCAAATTTAATTTTTCAAGTATTTTATATATCCCTTCGTTAAATTTTAACAGTTATTATTAAGGATTAACTTCAAATAAGTTGTAATAAAGGTCTTCTGTTTTAGGAAAAATATTTTTGATAAATAAGCGTAGAGATGATACCAG
>JALWLM010000560.1 GCA_027084145.1 Crocinitomicaceae bacterium
AAATAATCTAGATATTTTAAGAATTTACTTTGAGCTTAAAACTTCTTCTATTGATGCTTTTGTAACCGGATGATAGTACTGTTTAGCTTCAAGGTAAACTTGATAAGCAAACGTACGATGTTCAGGAAGTTTAGATGTTGTTAAAGAGCGATAAATCCCTTCGATAAGCCAGTTACGGCCGACTTTTAATAAATGTCTTTTTATTTGCTCCATGTTTTTTGTGTATCCTGTTTTGATGGTTAATTGAAACCATTCTGATTTTATCATCGCGTTGGCGTTATCTGAAAAGTAAAATTGCTTGTCTAATTCTTCAATACTTTTGATTGAAATTTCAGGTGACAGGTGTCTTATAAAACTTAGCCATTCCGAAGTAATTCTATCTTCTCGTTTTTTGTTTGCCAATTTTGTTTTAGAAAGTGGTGTTCCTAATGAAATAAGCTTTGCCTGTTCGTTCATTTCATCAAGTCGAGCAGATTTGATTCTATAATAATTATCGGGAAGTCCTTCCTTGTAAATCCACTGATGTGTATTAAATTCTATATGATTGGATTGAAGTAAATATTTATCTAAATATTGAATAAATTGTTCGGTGTTAATTGTTTTAAATGCAAAATGATTAAAATATTGATTTAAAAATTGATCCATTTTTTTTCTTCCAACTGTATTTTCAAGTGTTTTAAGAAATAGGAAACCCTTATGGTAAGCAATATCAGTCATACCTTCACCCGGAGAACGCCCTTCTAAATTAAGTTTAAGTTTACTATCTTCAGGATGCTCGCTGTTTTTGATGTCTTCTAATGCAACCATTAATTCCTGAGTAGCGATAACACCTAAAATATCAGCTATTTCTTTTCCGTAAACCTCTTCCATGATTCGGTTTTCAAAGTAGACGGTGAATCCTTCGTTAAGCCAAAAGTCATTCCATGTTTCATTCGTTACCAAATTACCGGACCAGGAATGAGCTAATTCATGAGCAATCACATTGGTCGCACTACGATCACCTGTAATTAGTGTAGGGTGAGCAAATGTCAGTCGAGGATTCTCCATCCCTCCAAAAGGAAAAGAATAGGGGAGAATAAGAATATCATATTGTCCCCATTTATAATGTCCATAAAGCCGAGAAGCAGCTTCAATCATTTTCGGTAATTCTGCGAATTCATATTCACATTGTTGATTTAAAGAAGGTTCGCAATAGACCCCACAATTCTCTCCCAGTGGAATGTAATTTAAATCCCCGACCGCTAAAGCAATGAGATATGGAGGAATCGGTTGTGGCATTTTAAAATAATAGACTCCTTTATCATTTTTTTGAACCGGATTTTTGGCACTCATCAAAGCAATAAGTTCATTGGGTACTTTTATTTTCGCGTTATAAGTAATTCGCTTCTTAGGGGTGTCCTGTAACGGTATCCAGCTTCGTGTAAGAATTGCTTGACCTTGTGTATAAAGAAAAGGGTGTTGTTTACCTTCTGTTTGATGTGGTGCGACCCAATCCAATGCTTCGGATTCATGGGTTGTTTCATAATAAATATTAACCCATTTAGTCGTTGGTGCAATAGAAACTTTTAATGCTTGTCCATAAATTTCATGATGTTTTGAAAGAGAAAAATCAGTTGGTTTTTCATTTTCTTTTCCTAATGTTACTTTTTTTATTTTTAAGAATTTCGAATCAAAAATGATTTCTTTTACCGTTTTTATATTTTCAATTTCATGTCGTACAACACCGCTTATTTTTTTTGTATCAAAATCCACATTTAGCTCTAAATAAAGATGCTTTGTAAAGACTTCATTCGTGTTAGAATAAGAATGTATATCCTTATTCATTTCGTTTTTATTTGAGGTTGTTGTTTTTTGAGGTTGATTACAAGCCCAGATAAGTATTATTAAAAGACTCAAATATAAAATATTACGC
>JALWLM010000561.1 GCA_027084145.1 Crocinitomicaceae bacterium
GTTTATCATATTCTCAAAACATTGGAATAAATGCTACCGGAGTTGCACCTGATAACTCGGCAATGTTAGATATTTCTTCAACAAACAAAGGGATTTTAGTACCACGAGTAGCATTAACTGCAAGAAACTCTAATGCTCCTATCGGTGCAGGAATAGCTAATTCTTTACTTGTTTATAACACAGCTACTTCCGGAACAGGATCTAATGCTGTTTTTCCCGGCTATTATTACTGGGACGGAACACAATGGATTGCCATGGGAGGAACCGGTGGTAAAGATTGGAGTTTAACAGGTAATGCAGGAACCAATCCTTCTGTAAACTTTTTAGGTACTACAGATAATCAACCTCTTATTTTTTCTACAAATAATACGGAAAGAATGAGAATTTTAAACACCGGACAAGTTGCTGTTAATTCTACAACCACCTTTGCAAATTCTACTTTTTTATCTCTTGGTACAGGAAATAATACGGCCATTGATGGTGTTTCATCAGGATCATCATCTCCCACAATCTATGGAGAAAACACTTCGTCAGGAGATGCTATATTCGGATTTAGTGCTTCAGGAGATGGTGTTGCAGGAGTAGCAAATACTTCTACAACATTTGGTGGATCATTTTATAATAATGATACTAGTGGAACAGGATTAATATCAACGGGTAATTCGCTTGGGGGAACATATTTGATTAATGGAACCGGTGTTGCAGCAAATGGCTATGATGGAGTATTTGCTTACGGAAAAAATATCAATGGTACCGGTGTCATTGGTGTAGGAAATAATAATGCAAATATATTTGTTCTCCCTAATGCCGGTGGGGGTGCTTTTACCGGTGATTACAATGGTGTAGCTGCTTATGCAACAACCACCTCAAGTTCTTCTTATGCTGTATATGGACAATACGATGGAGGAGTTGCTGATGGTAGAGGAGTTTATGGTTGGGCTTACCCTGCTTTTAATTGGGGGTATGGAGTATATGGTTATGGTGGATTTTATGGTGTTTTTTCAAATGGCGATTTTGGTGCTACCGGAACAAAAACATTTATAATCGATCATCCTGCAGATCCTGAAAATAAATATTTAAGACATTTCTCTATTGAGTCGGATGAAGTACTAAATGTATATCGGGGAAATGTTGTTTTAGATGATAATGGGAAAGCGGTGGTACAATTACCTGATTATTTTCATTTAATTAACATTAATTTCAGCTACAACTTAACACCTATTGGTTCTGCTGCACAATTGTATATCGCTAAGGAAATTGATGAGTCCGGTACATTTGCAATCGGCGGTGGTCATCCCGGTCAAAAAGTATCATGGTCTGTATATGCGGAAAGAAATGATCCTTATTTACAACAAAATCCTGAAAAAAGAGCTGTTATTGTCGAAAAAACAGGAGAAAGAAAAGGCAAGTATTTTATGCCGGAATTATACGGTCAACCCGAAGAAAAAGGTTATGACAGCAAATCTAAAATGACGAACAAACGAAAAGTAGAAACCGGCGAAAAAGAAATCAAAAGAATCGATAGAGAGTTTAAATAAAAAATATTTAATGATGAAAAAACTACTTATCATATTATTTGTTTCCACATCTCTATCCTTGTTGAGTCAAGCACGTCTAGTATTTAATAACGACGGACAACTGGTAATGAACAATGGAGTATTCTTAGTACTGGAAAACGGAAATAGCAATGCTATCATGACAATGGGAACAGGAGGAAAACTGGTCTCCGAATTGGAAGACAATAAAATTCGTTGGAAAATCGGTTCTAATACGGGAAGCTATACAATACCTTATGCGGACAACGCCAGCTCAGGAGCAGGATACGGAAACAATGCATACGCTGCAGATAATGGAAGTAAAATACCCTATACTCTTACGATTGTGAGCGCAGGTACGGGAGGAAACGGGTATATTGATTTCAGTACTTATGACGGGCCTGATTGGAATAATGATACTTATCGCCCTTCTATGGTTACTCACATGCAGCAACTCTACGCTCCCGGAGCTGTCAATCATTCAGATCATGCAATTGATCGTTTTTGGATTATTCAGACAAATTATACGACACAACCTACAACTTCTCATGTTTTCGGATATATTGATGATGAGATAACGGCCGTTGGGAACAATCTCCTTGAAGTGAATTTGGGCGCACAAAGATTTAATGACCCCGCTCAATTATGGGGAGACATGTTACCTATAAAATCAGGTCAAAACACCGCTGTTAATTGGTTATCTACCCCCAACGTAGCTCCAAGTGATTTCTTTGCCGCTTGGATATTATCTGATATTACCAACCCACTTCCCGTTGAATTTTCTTCTTTTAATGTTTCTTGTAGAAATAATGGAGAAGTCAAGATTATATGGTCAACACAATCTGAAAACAATAACAGTCATTTTATTATCGAACGTTCCACCGATGGAATACAATTTGACGAAATCGGGGTTGTGCAAGGAAATGGCAATAGTACTCAACAGATCATCTACGAATATATTGATTATGACCGAATCGGATTGGCTTATTATCGAATTAGGCAAGTCGATTTTGACGGCAATAGCAAAACAACAAAAATTTTAAACTCCAATTGTATAGAAAATCAAGAACCCATTGTATTTGAAAATAATAACCATTTCTATATACAAATGACATCTTCAAAAGATGATAACGTGATCTTCTCTCTCTATGATGCCGCAGGAAGACTTGTGTTTATACAAGACAATAATATTCATCAAGGAGATAATTTAATTAAAATCAATAAAGTTTTAGAAACAGGTGTTTATTTTATTACGATATCAAGTTCAGAAATACAACAATCGGTTAAAGCTTTTATGAAATAAAATTTTTTCGCATGATCATAAAAGCACTTCTTAAGAAGTGCTTTTTTATTGTTCTGATATCATACGAAAATACTCCCGTAACACCATTTCATTATCAACCTCTCTCGTAGAAATTTCTAACAAAGAAATTGTATCACTCGATAACAATTCATCTATAGCAAAAACTAATTGTTCCATATCATCCACATAGCAATAATCGATATGAAATGCCTCACATAAATGTTTTGCTGTACAATGATGTTCTGCCACAAAGAATTTATTGAATTGATTTGTAGAATCGGGTCCCGGAATAAATTTAAAGATCCCTCCTCCTCCGTTGTTGATTAAAATAATTTTAAAATTAGACTCTAAATTTTCATTCCATAAAGCATTCGAGTCATATAAAAAAGAAATGTCCCCTGTAATCAATACATTCATCTTGTTTTTTGAGACAAAGCTAACACCGCTTGCGGTAGAGGTACTCCCGTCAATCCCACTTGTCCCTCGATTACAATAATAATGGATTGAAGGTACAGGGTCAAAAAGTTGAGCATATCGAACAATGGAGCTATTCGAAAGATGAAGATTTATTCCTTCGGGAATGGTGTCTAAAATCAACTGCATCACTTTCAAATCCGAGTAAGGAAACTTAATCAAATTGGATTCTACTTTATCTTTTACAAGATAATCAACCTGCTTCCATTTACCTCTGAAATTGGATTTTGAAACCCCGTTTTCTCCTATAAGCGGTAAAATTTCTTTTAAAAAATCTTGAGGGTTTGCATTGTAAAATCGGCTTAAATGACGATAGGTATCCATCTCAGGAAAAGAAGTTGATATTCTCCAATGGTTTTTAATATCTGCTTCTCTTAAAAATTTCTTTATTCTTTTAGAAATTACAGCACCTCCAAAAGTGATTAGCAAATCAGGAGTGAAATCTTCTACTTTTTCTTTATCAATACCTTCCAAAGTACGGTCAATACAATAAATAAATTTTTTAGAAGTCAAATTTGCCGTATTTTCTGTCAACACAATTACCGAAGCATCATTCGCCAAACTATCTAAATAATAGTCAAAAGATTTGTTTTTAGGCATTTGTCCCACCAATACCATTTTCTTCTCACTACTTTTCCAAATTTTTTGAATTTCTGATTTTTCTTCTTCAGATAAACAAAAGGAAAGGGGAAGTTCTTCGTATTTTTCTTCTTGTTTAGAATCCACCTCTACAACATCATAAATCGGTTCTGTTAAAGGCACATTAAAGTGTATGGGGCCTATCCAGTTTTTTATTCCTTTTAGAAAGGCTGACCGGATTTTTTCTGCTTCTACATCATATTCATTTTCATCCAAGAACTCTTTGATTTCAAGTTCTACACGAATATGATTCTGATAAACATTTTTCTGTACAATTGTTTGCCCATCTCCATGATTTATCCATTCCTGTGGTCTATCCGCTGAAATTACCACTAACGGAACTTCTTGATAATAAGCTTCTGCTACCGCAGGGTAATAATTCAACATCGCCGAACCTGATGTACAAAGTACTCCTACCGGCTCTTTCGTTTCAATCGCCATTCCTAAAGCAAAAAAGGCAGCGGAACGCTCATCATGAATCAATAAGGTTTCTACTTCCGGGTGTTCATCAAAAGCAATGATCAAAGGGGCATTTCTAGAACCGGGAGAACAAACAATTTTTGTCATTCCATTTTTCACACATTCCCTAACAAAAAGGTCTATACCGTTTTTATTTGTTGTTTTTCTCTTCATTGATTCTTTAAAACCTTAGTCAGTGTTTCTGCTTTCCGCTCCGTTTCTTGCCACTCCTTTTCTATATTAGAAGCACTTGTAAAACCTCCTCCAAGATACAAATGTAATTTTTTATCTGAGAGTTGTGCACATCGAAGATTGACATATAAGTTACTTCTATTTGACTCCATTACTCCTATGATTCCCGTATAAAAACCTCTATCATACTTTTCCATTTCTGAAATTAAGTCGATCGCTTTATCTTGTTCTACTCCACTAACTGCCGGTGTAGGGTGAATCGTTTTAGCTAATTCTTCTATTTTATCCTCAGGATAATAAAATGAAAAATAATTGACTAAATGTTTTACCGGTCCTGCAACCAATTCTTCTCTTTTAGAAATTTTTAACTTTTCAACTCCTTTATTCTCTAATTTATCTTTAATGAAACGGGTAACATATTCTTGTTCTTCTAATTCCTTTTGTCCCCATTCTTCATTATTTTGAGTCCTCTTGGTACCCGCCAGAGCAATGGTTTTGACCATGCTTTTTTCTGATTCTATAAGAATTTCAGGAGTCGCTCCAATCCATGTTCCAAATGATTTCCCCGAAATCAAATAAACAAATGCTTTTGGGTAAGTTTTTTCCAGAATTTCAAATAATTCTTCGGGAGAAGTATGATACTCGACTGTTTTTGTCCTTGAGAAAACCGCTTTTTTGATACCTCTATTTATCATTTCTTGTAAAAACAAAGAAGCTTCCTTTTGGTATTCTTCTTTTTCTTCACAATAGTTTTTTATATTTCTTGAAAAATGGAAACTTCCCGATTTAAATTCTTGTTCTTTTTCAAATCGATAGATTTCTTTTTTTTTAAAATCGGATATTATAAATCCGGTCCATTTTTCTTTTTCTGCTTTTATAAAACGTCCTGTTTGCCTAACTATCCGTTCTCCCGGAATTCGATATATCAAATAATCCCCCAAACTAGTTCTTTTTTGTAACAATCATCACTGTTAATCGTCCAACACAAATCAATCTATTTGAGTTTTCATCTCTTACCTCTGCTGTCCATACATGCGTTTTTTTACCTTTATGAACAATTTTCGCTCTTGCAATCACATAGCCGGAACGTTGTGTACTAATATGATTTGCATTCACTTCCAACCCTACGGGAAATGCTTCTTCCGGATTCAATAAAAGTGCAGAACCTACAGAACCGATACTTTCAATTAAAGCAACACTCGCCCCTCCATGTAGCATCCCCAAAGGTTGATGTGTTCTCGATTCAACCGGCATTTTGCCTACAATTTCATCTTCTGTTCTTGAAATAACTTCTATTCCCAATGCCTCCATCAATGTATTTTTATGAAGTGCATTAATGTCCTCTAAAGTATATTTATTTTGCATAGGACAAATTTAAGATTTTACAGTTAGATTTAACCGAAAGATGATAAATAAGCGTTTGTTAATTATGATACCGTATCCGAACAAACATCCGGTACAAAATTCTCCACTTTATCTTTTATGCATGGCAACAATAATAGACTGAATATTCCTATTAAAACAATATCTTTAATACTACTTATCATCCCAAATATCTTTTGTTCCGCTTCTTTTATTTTCTTCTTCGATTAACTTTTTCCAGTCATATCCATTTTCCTCCGTTTCTCGAATGATTTCCATATATTCCTCTTTAGGAAGCTCATATTTTTCTATCTGATTTCCTGTATAGTCTTCAATAGCTTCTACCAATTCTTTTTCTTGTCCACTACAAAAAGAAATAGCGTATCCTTTCTTTCCTCCTCTTCCTGTTCTACCACATCGGTGCACATAATTTTCAGGATTATCCGGAATATCATAATTAATCACCATTTCTACTTCGGGAATATCGATTCCTCTACATGCAACATCTGTTGTAATTAGAATTTTGTTTTCTCCTGATTTAAACCGGTTTAAGATAGAAAAACGTTCTTTTTGTTCTAACCCTCCATGCAAGGCCTCTGTCTCAATCCCTACACGTTTCATTGCTTTAACAACTCGTTCTACTCTGACTTTTGTTCGTACAAAAACAATTATTTTCTTATCCTCATGATTTTTAATCATGTTTTCTAAAAAAAATCTTTTATCATCCATTTCTACAAAAACAATGGAATGTTCAATCGTTTTTGCCACAGGATTTTTCGGTGAAATTTGTATTCGTATCGCATTCCTTACAACATCATACGCTAATTTCTTTATCCTTTTAGAAATTGTTGCCGAGAAAAATAAAGTCTGTCGTTTTAGGGGTACATGTTTTAAAACATCTTTAATGTCTTTCCCAAATCCAAATTCCAGCATTAAATCCGCTTCATCCAACACTAAAAAATGTACTTTGGAGATATCTAAATGACCTTGAGATATTAAGTCAAACATCCTTCCCGGAGTAGCCACTAAAATATCAATACCGTTGTTCAATGTGCGTATTTGTTGTTCTTGCTCTACCCCGCCAAATAATCCTAAAGTTTTAATCTTTGTTTTTTTTCCGATATCTTGAAACACCGAAGCAATTTGTTTTGCTAATTCACGTGTCGGGACCATTACTAAACATTTAACACCTTTATTCTTTTTCCCATTTTTCAAAATCCAATCTAAGATAGGAATCACAAATGCCGCTGTCTTTCCTGTTCCTGTTTGAGCTATAGCCATCACATCTTCTCCTTCCATGATGTGTCGAATTGCTTTATATTGAATATCAGTTGGCCTTTTATAACCTATTTCTTCTAATCGCTCTTTAATTTCTTTCGCTATGGGGTATTGGCTAAACTTCATATTATCTTAAAATAAAAACCGTCCTTAACTTTGTCAAGAACGGTTTATTATTTTTTTGCAACAATCCATTTATGCTGTTGTTTTTTTCCGTGATGTTCTTCTTTTTTTCTTTGGTTCTTCTTCTACAACCTCTTCTCCCGGAACCAATATTCTTCCACAGTGTTCACAAACAATAATTTCTTTTTTTGCTTTGATATCCAACTGTCTTTGGATAGGAATGATATTAAAACATCCTCCACAAGCGTTGTTCACGATTTGTACTACTGCCAAACCATTTTTTGAACCTTCTCTCAAACGTGTATATGCGCTTGCTAATCTTGGCTCTATTTTTTTCAAAGCTGCCTCTGATTTTTTAATCAGTTTTTCTTCTTGTTCTTTTGTTTCAGCAATAATATCGTCTAACTCTGATTTTTTTAATTCTAATTCTTTCGCTACAATCTCTTTTTTCTCTTTTTTCTCTTCTAAAATTTCTTTTTTAGATTCTATTTTAAACTTTGCTTCTTTAATCCGTTTTTCATTTAATTGAATTTCCAACTCTTGATATTCAATTTCTTTTGAAAGCGAATCGTATTCTCTATTATTACGAACATTGCTTTGTTGCTCTTTATATTTCTTTATTTTAGCTTCAGAATCAATATTTTCATTTTTTCTCCTCGAAATGTCTTCCTCTAATTCTTTAATTTCATCTTCAATACGGTTGATGATTGTTCCCAATCCTTCTACCTCATCTTCTAAATCTTGGACAACCAATGGTAATTCCCCTCGGATAATTCTTATCTTATCTATCTCAGTATCAATTTGTTGTAACGTGAACAAACTATCTAACTTCTCTGCTACTGTTTGTTCTTTTTTCGCTGTGGTTTTTGCCATGCTTTAAAAATAATTAATTGGGTTTGTATTTACCTCTGTTAAACGAACTGCAAAGTTAGTAAATTTTTTCTTCAAAAGAAACTTTAATCGGTGAGAAGTAAATTGTTCGCTTTCAAAGTGACCTATATCAGCAATTAAAACCTTATCTTCAGCATCGAAAAACTCATGATATTTGAAATCTCCTGTAATAAAAATATCTGCCTGCTGCCGAATAGCATTTTTCAATAAAAAACTACCCGCCCCTCCGCAAAAAGCAATTTTTTGAACTTTATCCTTAACGATTTTGGTATGACGAATTACTCCGCAATGAAACGTTTCTTTCAATAATTTTAAAAAATCAATTGTAGGTATTGCTTGCTTTAGTTC
>JALWLM010000562.1 GCA_027084145.1 Crocinitomicaceae bacterium
GAAATACCCAATATGGAAGTTAAAGGATTCCTAAGGAATATTTTTGCAAGTTTTCCTGCAATATCTTTAGGCTCATAAGGTAGATGATGATTCATATTTTCTCCCCTCTAATTAATAGTTACAGTGGCATACATACCAGGGTAAACAGATTTATTTAATGTTTTGAATGAGATTTTAATTTTAAAAGTATGTGTCATAGGATTTGAGTTTGGAATAATTGCACTAATTGTTCCAATAGTTTTTACACCTATTGAAGGGATCTTTACAATTACCTTTTTACCATAATGAATTAAATTTAAATTGTCTTCAGCAATCTCCACAGATATTTTCAAGTCACTTAAATCTGAAAGAACAATAGCCGGCATACCAGGCATAGCCATTTCACCTGCTTTTATGTTTTCAGCAACAACTACACCATTGTTTGGTGCTCTAACATTTAAATATTTGTATTGATTTTTGACTTCTTGAAGTCTGGCTTTTGCAATGTCTATCATATCTTTGAGATTGTTTGCAGCAAGTTGTAAATTTTCTACCTCATATTCTGATACCATATCTTTTTTTAAGAGCCTTTTGTAGCGACTGAGATTTAATTTGACATTCATGTATTTGTTTTGATACATTTGAAGGTTCGCTTCTGCTTGACGTTTTAATGAATCTATATCATGTGAATCTATTGTATAAAGTATTTGTCCTTTTTTAACTTTTTCACCTTCACTGGTATTTACTTTGGTGATAAAACCCATAAAACGACTTGTGATGATCTTTTGATTGTCAGAAATGACACTTCCTGAGAGAGTGAGTGTTTCAGCCATAAGTGAAGCGCCAAGTGCTAATAGTAGTAGTAGTTTTTTCATATTATTTTTCTCCATTTGCTAATTTTTCAAGAGCGAATATTTTTTCTGTTCTTTTATTCTTCGCTCTTTGTAATTGTAGTATCTTTTCTATTTGAGCAGATTGTTTAATGATAACGTCACTCATTGAGACAAGTTTTTCTTTATATCTTCCTTCATAGTTTCTGTATATTGCGTTAGCTAAATTCAACTCTTTTTTAAGTGAAGCTATTTCAACATCAACACTTTGTATCTCTGTTCTGATTTTTGCAACTTTTAAAAGAATCCCCTGTTTCGCAAGTTCTAATTGTGATTGCATTTTAAGTTTTTTGATTTTTGATTTTTCAATTTTTGCTGCATCAATACCGCCGTCAAAAATATTCCAGGTAAGTCTGGCTCCAATTGTGAAAGCTTTATGCTTGTCTGCATTACCTAAAAAAGTATCATCCGCTGTAGATACTTCTCCAAAAGCACCGACTGTAGGATAATAAGCCGCTTGAGAGGCTTTAAGCATATCTTTTGTGATTTTTAATCCTGTTGTTGCTTTTTTAAGATCAATGTTATGTTGGAGTATATCAGCATCACTCATCTTTGGCATTGCCACCTCAGAAGAGGGTGCTTGAATATGGTCAATTTTTTTATTTAATAAAAAACTAATATAGTGATAAAGCAATTTTTCATTTGAGCGCATTTGTACTAAAAGTCTCTCAACATTTCCTTTTTTTGCTTTAACTTCGAGAAGATCGACATGTTTTGCATAGCCTACTTCTATCATCGATTTTGTAGTTTTTTCTAAAACATCTATATTGTCTAAAATTTTATTAAGATTATTTATAGAAGAGTCAAGAAGTGCCATATCATAGAAGCTTTTTTTTAGTTCATATGTTTTTTCACTCTCTACTTTGTCTTTTTGTAAAGATTTGATCTCTTTCATTCTTTTCATGATATCAGTATAACTGCTAATCATAAAACCTGTAAAAAGAGGAACTTCATACTTGAGTTTACTTTGAAAAAAGCTTCTGTATCCTGGGTAATTTAGATTTTCTGGAGGTGTTACATATGGATTTACACCATTATT
>JALWLM010000563.1 GCA_027084145.1 Crocinitomicaceae bacterium
AATTATTTATTAAGTTAGCACCTTATATTACAGTACAATGAATTTAGAACAAAAAGTTAAAGAAACAATTCGAGATGTTGTTGATTTCCCTAAAAAAGGAATTGTATTTAAAGACATCACTCCTATTATGAAAGATAGTTTATTATCAAAAGAGATTCTAAATCACCTTACGGAACAATTTAAAGATCGAGAGATTGATGCAGTAGCGGGCATTGAAAGTAGAGGATTTTTGTTTGGGTATCCTTTAGCGATGGCTTTAGATGTTCCTTTTATTTTGATTAGAAAGAAAGGAAAGTTACCTTATGATAAAATACAACATAGTTATCAACTAGAATATGGGAGCGCAGTGATAGAAATGCATACGGATGCTATTAAAGAAGGACAAAAAGTTTTAATTCATGATGACTTATTAGCTACAGGAGGCTCGGCAGAAGCAGCGGCATCACTTATCAAAAAAGCGAAAGGTGAGATAGCAGGATTTAATTTTTTAGTGACATTAGATTTTTTGAAAGGAGAAGAAAAATTGTTGAATTTCACAAATGATATAACTTCGGTTGTAAGGTATTAATAAAAAAATAATCAATAGAATTACTATGATGAATTTAGATTTAAATGAAAATCAAAAGATGATTACCCAGATGGTAAGGGATTTTGCGGAAAAGGAAATTAAGCCCAATCGAATGAAATGGGATGAAGAAGAATATTTTCCGGTAGAAACGATGAAAAAACTTGGAGAATTAGGACTCTTGGGGGTTTTTATTCCGGAAAAATATGGAGGAAGTGGTTTTACTTATGATGAATATGTAACAGCTTTAATCGAATTAGGAAAAGTTTGTGGAGGAGTAGGTTTAAGTGTTGCTGCTCATAACTCTTTATGTACGGGGCATATTTATTATCATGGTTCAGAAGAGCAAAAACAAAAATACTTACCAAAATTAGCTTCCGGAGAATTTATTGGTGCGTGGGGACTTACAGAGCCGAATACGGGTTCAGATGCTATGAGAATGAAAACAACAGCAGTAAGAGACAGAGATGAATGGGTGATTAACGGGGCGAAGAATTGGATAACACACGGACTTTCAGGAGATGTAGCTGTTGTATTAGTGAGAACAGGAGAAGAATTAGATAGCCGGGGAATTACAGCGTTTATTGTAGAAAAAGGAACACCTGGTTTTTCAGCCGTTAAAATAAAAGGAAAATTGGGAGTGAGAGCATCAGAAACAGCTGAATTAATATTTGATAATGTGAGAGTACCTAATGAAAATGTAATTGGAGAAGTTGGGGAAGGTTTTATTCAAGCAATGCAGATATTAGATGGAGGAAGAGTCTCAATTGCTGCGTTAAGCTGTGGTATCGCGAGAGGAGCGTACGAATCCTCTCTTCAATATTCAAAAGAAAGAGAACAGTTTGGTAGACCAATATCTCAATTTCAGGTAATTGCATTTAAGTTGGCAGATATGGCGACAGAAATTTCAGCAGCAGAATTATTAACATATCAAGCCGCTCAATTTAAAAATGAAGGTCGTAAAATGACAAAACAAGGAGCTTTTGCAAAATATTATGCGAGTGAAGTTGCTGTAAAATGTGGGAATGAAGCTGTTCAGATTATGGGGGGATATGGTTATACAAAAGAATATCCTGCAGAGAAATATTTGAGAGATGCTAAATTATTAACTATCGGAGAAGGGACATCGGAAATACAAAAATTAGTAATTTCGAGAGAAATTTTGAAATAAATTTTTGAAGTAAAGAAATATCTTGTATCTTTGCCGTCCGATTATTAGAAAAAATAAACTGAAATAAATTTAAGATATGCTAATTATTCCTGTAAAAGAAGGTGAAAACATTGAAAGAGCAATTAAGACATATAAGACGAAAGTCGACAAAACGAAAGTCTGGAAAGAAA
>JALWLM010000564.1 GCA_027084145.1 Crocinitomicaceae bacterium
TTATCTATAAAAGTCTATCATATAACGGCTGGTAATAAAGCGCTATTGTCTGATGAATATATTGAGCAAACCAAAAAGATTGTAGCAAAGTATTCCAACTTGGGCTTTGATAATTTCATTTTTGATTATGGAGGAGTAATCATTGATGTTGATTATTCCGCAACTATTTCGGCATTTGAATCATTGGGAATTAATCATTTCGACAAGCTTTTTTCTCAAGCTTCACAGTCTGGACTTTTTGATGCAATAGAGAAAGGTGAAATCTCAAGTCAGTTATTTATAAATCGGTTATTAGATTTACTTCCAAAAGGAACAAGTCCAAATCAGGTGGCACAAGCATGGAATGCCATTATAAAAGATATTAAACCTGATGCTGTTGAAACTTTAAAGACTTTAAAAAAAAGAGGCAAGCGTTTGTTTTTATTAAGCAATACCAATGCTCTACATATCTCTATTGCTGACCGAAAATGGAAGGAACAAGTGGATGTTCCAATGTCTGCATTGTTTGAAAAAGTATATTATTCTCATCTTATCGGTATGAGAAAACCTAATACTGAGATTTTTGATTTCGTTTGCTCTGAAAACAATTTAAAGAAAGAAGAAACTGTTTTTATAGATGATTCTATCCAACATATAGAGGGTGCAAAAGCGTTTGGGTTAATCACCCATCATTTAAGAAAAGAAGAAAAAATCTATCAACTTTTTTCTTGACAAAGCTCTACAAGAAGACCAAATGTAGATTTAGGGTGTAAGAATGCTATTCTTTTATTATCTGCTCCTTCTTTTGGCGTTTGATGAATCAATATAAAACCCTTATCTGTAAGTCTTTTGATCTCCTCTTCAATGTTGTCTACTTCAAACGCAACATGATGAAAACCTTTATTTCCTTTTTCTAAAAACTTTGCTATTGGAGATGATTCGTTGGTCGCTTGAAGAAGCTCTATTTTAGACTCTCCTACTTTTAAAAACGCTGTTTTTACTCCCTCAGACTCTACAATTTCTTCTTTATAGGATGAGGTTGAAAGTAATGTTTCAAAAACAGATAATGCTTCTTGAATATCGTTTACAGCTATTCCTAAATGCTCTATTTTTTTTATCATAAAAGCTTCTTAGCTTTTAACTCTTAATAAATTTTTCGTTGGTGTTATCGAAGTTTATATAATAAACTCCTCTTAAAAGATTAGAACAATCAACAGATGATCCTATTCCTTTTTTTACAATATTCCCATACGCATCATAAATTTCATATCGTGTAACTGCCGGCTTCCCGTTTGATACAAAACGAATTTCTTTTTTAACTTTTGTTGGTGTTTTTGTTACAGGAGCAACATCTGAAATAAATTTAACTTCCGGTGAAGATCTTTTAATTCCTGAGTGATCGATTTGAGAAACACGAACTGTATTTTCTCCTGAATGAGGTGTTATTTGAAATTCATATTCATTCCTTTCGGGAGTACCGTTTCCTTGTACTTCTCCCACAACAACCCACTTATTCCATCTGTATTGTTCAATCAAAAATGGTAATTTCCCTTGTTCTCCTGTTGTAGTCCATTTTAATTTACCTGTTTTATCTATCGTTATCTCCTCTACTTTAAAGGTGGATCGAGGTAATAATACTTCTGGGTTAATAATTTTTGGTTTACACCCATCGTGGTGTTCAATAACAATAAATACCGGCTCTCCTATTTCAATATCAAATTGAGAAAAATCTATTTCAAAGGCCCCAACACCTGTTCCTCCTACCATTACATCTCCATTAACCGTTACCTTAGTAACACAATAACCAAACCCCTCATCATCAAGCGGGTTTTGCACATATAAATTTTTACCTTGATAAACCCCTTCTATAGATAATGCCGCCCAAGAGCTTAAAGCTGCAAAGAAAATAAGAAGTATAAGTATGGTTTTTTTCATTGTTTTTTTAAAATAAATTAATCTCATAGTCTTTTCTGTTTACAAATATAACATTTTCTTTTATTTATCTTTACCTCAAAAAATTTAAAAAGACCAATCATATGTGTCAAGTTTTGTAATACACGCCGAAAGAAGTTGTATTGCCCTATCAATATCATCTTTATTTGCCATTTCTATAACTTGGTGTAGGTGCCTTGTTGGAATTGATATTGCTCCCGCGATAGACCCCCCTTCAGTCATTCTTTGTATTCCTGCTGTATCTGTTCCTCCTGCTGTTAAAATTTCAGGTTGCCATTTTATTTTATTTTCATGAGCGATCTTCTTCATATAATCAACCATTCTAAAGTCACAGATCGTAGAAGCATCCATAATTTTTATTGCAACACCCTCTCCCAATTTTGTAATCATTTCATGAGGGCTTGCTCCCGGTAAATCAAAGGCGATTGTTGTATCTAATCCAAAACCAAAATCGGGCTTTATCCTTAATGCAGCAACATTTGCTCCTCTTATACCAACTTCTTCTTGAACAGTGAAAACAGCATAAAAATCATATGGTATACTCTTTTCTTTTAATTGTTTTAATGTTTCGATAAGAATAAAAACCGCTAATCGATTATCTAAAGATTTTCCGTTTACACAATCCCCCATTTCTATAAACTCTCGTTCTCTTGTAACAGGATCTCCTATTTTGATCAGCTCTTTCACCTTCTCTGCCGACATTCCCGTATCAATAAAATAATCTTTTGTTTTTGCAACTTTATTTCGTTCTTCAGGAGTCATCACATGAATAGGTTTTGAAGCCATAACACCAACAACATCTTCTTTGCCATGTATAATTACCCGTTGTGCTGTGAGCGTCTTGGGGTCAAATCCTCCCAGTGTATGAAATCGAACAAAACCATTGTCATCAATATGAGTAACAATAAAACCTATTTCATCCATGTGCGCCCCCACCATCACTTTTTTATCCTTCTTTCCTCTTTTGATGGCATATACATTTCCCATGTTGTCAATTTCAACCTCATCAACCAATGGTTTCACCTCTTTAAGAACAATTTTTCTTATTTCTTGTTCAAACCCCGGCGCCCCGGGAGCCGTACAAATTTTATTTAACAATTCTAAATTAATCGCCATGCTTACTCTCTTCTTTTTGATAATTTAAAGTCTATTTTATAATAAAAAATGGGTAAAAACCCTAATTGATATCTTACCGCAATCGGATCTGCTGTTGGGTCTACTAAATTTGGACTGTACACTAAACTTAAAATGTTTTTTGTGTTCAAAATATTCACTAAATCCAGTCCTATTTCGTGCGTTACTTTCCATGCATTAAATTTCCAGTTTACTTTTAAGTCCATTCTGAAATAGTCTCTAAATTGTCGTTCATTAAACAAGCTGTCTTTAAATACAATGTCTTGCTCTTTTTTTGATGCTTCTATGTCTACATACCCGTATCTTTTACCTCCCGCTGTAGTTATTTTTAAACCTAAAGAAATCGTTTGTTTTTCATTTAATCTAAACTCTTTTCCTGCCAGAACATTTGCAATATAAGTTCCATTATATGATGTATTCCTTAAAACACCATCGCTCCCTCTGTATTTCGAATCATAAAGTGTCCCGGTTAACAAAAAGAAAAAACTTCTATCAAAATACTTTTGAACAGTTAACTCAATGCCATAATTATATCCTGTTCCTGTATTTTGAAGTTCTTCAGGAAAAAATCTTGAAAAACCACTTCCCATATTAATTACAGAAAAAGCAGATGGGCGAACAGTAACAGGAACGTTATACAAATATTGATAATATGCTTCTGTTTTTATTTTAATCCCTTCTCCTATTTGTTTCTCATAACCTGCTACCGTATGGACACTTTTCATAAAATCCATGTCGATATTATGTAACTCTCGTTCTCCTGTTATTGTATCGGTTTGATGATAAAAATAAATGTATTGAGGTTGTGTTTGGCTGTGTAATCCGGCACCCGCACTTAATGCTTGATTATTTCTCATTCTCCACTTCCATCCTAATCGAGGCTCAAAGACACTTAAACTATTACTTAAGCTAAAATATTGATTGTGTAATCCTGCTGTGAAGTCCATATTTTCCGTGATTCTCCATTTCCATTGAGCAAAAGCCCTCAACATTGCCGCATTTCCTTTATAATCCCAACGATATCTAAAATCGTCGTGATTCATTGCATTATGTCCGTCTTTTAATATGGAGTCTTTCATATTATACATATAATAATCAAGCAAAACACCTGTTTTTATCAAGTGTCTTTTATTTAATTTATGATTAACAGCGGTATAATTAGATAAGCGGTTAATATTAAAAGAAAAACCCATTAATTGATACTTTGCGTGTGTTATAATGTTACTATCTAGATCTATAGAACGTATAAGATAATCATGCTTTGCGGTTTGCCTTTCATGGTTAAACGCTGTTGTTGTCGTTAAAAATGTTTTTTCATTTAAGGGTTGTTTATAAGTTAAACCACTTGTTGCCATTGATGTCCCAAAATATTGATCTCTATCTGTAGCTCCAAACAACTCTTCAGTATATTTTGTTTTATCAGACATAATAATGCTGATTTTACTTGCTCCCCCTATCCCCCAAACAGAAATATTCCCCCTATTTTTAAGTTGCCAATTAAGTTTAAACGCTCCGTCTCCATATAAAGGGACAGCATCGGTTCCTATACTTATCCCCAAAGCTTGAAAGATACTCATTGTGGAATATCTTCCCATAACAAGATAACTTGATTTTCCCGTCTTTGACATTGGCCCTTCAGCTAATGCTTCTGTGCCTAAAAATCCAAACTGCCCTGTAAATTCATGTGTTTGGTTGTTACCGTTTCTAAGCTTTAAATCAAACACTCCGGATGTAGAATTTCCATACTCTGCAGGAAATGCACTCATAAAAAAATCGGAGTTTGCTAATATTTTGTTGTTTAAGATGGATACGGGTCCCCCCGTACTTCCGGAAATAGCAAAATGTGAAGGGTTTGGGATATCTATTCCTTCTACTCTCCATATAACGCCCAACGGTGAATTACCCCGAATAACAATATCGTTTCTAGAATCATCTGACCCTCCTATTCCCGCAAAATTAGACACCATCCTTGCCGGGTCTGAACGTGATCCCGGATAGCGGTCTGTTTCTGAAACACTAAATTGTCTTGCTGAAATAAGGGCTAATTCATTTATTACCTCCCCTTTTTTTCGTGCTGTAACAGTAACTTCCTCTTGCTCTAAAAAACTCTCCTGCATTGGCACATCAACAATCAACTCTTTCCCTGAAATCACCTCTACAGTCATGACCTTAGTGTCATACGTCATATATCTTGCTTCAAGATTATATTTTCCAACAGGAACATTTTTTATGTTAAAGTTTCCATCAATGTCTGATATTCCTTGATACTTATTTATCGTATCTGAACTTGACACCAACACAACTTTCACTCCAATCAGCGGGTACTTTGTTTCTGAATCATAAACCTTTCCTCTTACCGTCTGTTTCGGAATTTCTTGCGAAAAAAGGGCTAGCGGAATAATAAAGAATAAAATAATAAAGCGTTTTTTCATAGTTTTATTTTCGAGCTATCTTATATGTTTTTTTATACTCTTCCAATGTCCATTCTTTTAAATAAACTTTTCGGAAATCAAAAAGACCAAGTGCATTAAAATAAAGCTGCCTAATATTTGCTTTTGTAATTTGAATATCCCCTAAATACCAAAGAGGAATAACAGGAGGATCTTTTAAAAGCTCTATTTCCGCTCTTGTAAACCACTTCATTTGTTCCGCTTTTTTATTTGATTTTTTGGCTCTCTCAAAAAACTCATCAAAAATCGGGTTATTATATCGTGATTGGTTGACCAATGACGGAGCTAAACTGTCTTCCGGTATTAATTTTCCGTAAAAGTTGTGTAAAAATGTTTCCGGACTTGGAAAATCTGCACTCCAGCCCCTCCTAAATATATCTCCTTTTCCTATTGCATCATCTTCAAGTAATTTTTCAAATGTAGAACCATCAATATTAACGTTAATATTTAACACACTGAAAATTTGTTTTGAAAATTCATCAGCTACAGCAGAGTGAATATCACTTATGTTATATCGAAGTGTTACTGTTCCAAAACCTTTTCCGTTTGGATATCCTGCCTTAGCTAATAATTTTCTTGCTTTTTCTGGGTTGAAAGAATATCCATGCTCTTTTATTTTGTCAAAATCATATCCTCTTAATGCTTTTGGAACAGGGGGAACAATTCCCCAGTACCCCAATTCGTTATATTGATTCTTTAAAACCGTATGTCCTATTGTTTTTTTGTTTACAGCATAATTAAATGCTTTTCGTACTAAGGGGTTTTTAAATCTTTTATCCCTCATATCAAAAGCATAATATACAGAGCTTAATTGAGGGTTGTTTTGTAAAATTAATTTTGGTGGTTTTGAGTTGAAATCTTCGATTCTCTCCTCTAACATCTTTGCTATTCTACTTGTTGGTAATCCGATAATCATGTCAATTCCTCCTTCTTCAAAAACATTTAACTGTTCCATTTTACTCGGTTGAAAAATAAAAACAACCGAATCTAAATATGGTAAAGAATTTCCATTTTCATCGTTTAAATAATAGTCCTTGTTTTTAACAAGAATTATTTTAGGCGAGTCTGTTTTTTTATTATAATCAGAAAACATGAAAGGTCCTGTCCCAATTAATTCGTGCTCAAATCCTTTTTCAAACTGTTTTTTTGATATAATATTTACAGTTACACCTGTGAGTTTGTAAATAAAATTATTGTCTCTCTGTTTTAATTTAATCTTTATTTTATTGTTTCCTTCAGTTGTAACTCCTTTTAGTTTACCGGCTTTCCCCTCAAAAAAGACTTCTGCCCCTCCAATAACATTTTTAAAGATCATATTATAAGATGCAGGCTCTGAAAGGTCTTTATTTTTGGAACAAGCTTTTTCAAAAGAAAAAACAACATCCTCGAGTGTTAACAAACGATCTTTTTTATTAGAAAAACCTTTATGGGGATGAAAAAGAATATCTTTTCTTATTGTAAAAGTATACTCAAGCCCATCTTCGCTGACTTCCCATTTTTCTGCAATTCGAGGAACAATTTTTAATGTTTTCGGGTCTAACCCGACAAGTCCCTCATATATTTGAGATAAAACAGTTGCAGAATAATAGTCAAAAACATTTCTTGGGATATACGTTGTAGGTTCATTTTCTAAAGCCAATGTAATCGTTCCTCCGCTAAACTCAAACTTCTTCTTTTGTTTAGTACATGCAAGAAAAAAGAAAAAGAAAACAAGTAAATATAAATGTCCTTTCATATTATTATTTTTAGAATTAGGCTAAAATAGTTTCTAACAAAAGAATAAATATAATTAATTTTTAGAGAAAACAAAAAACCCTCAATTTATGAGGGTTTTTAAATTTAGTTTAAATTGTTCTTATTAACTTTTTAATGCTTCTGCACCACTTACAATTTCTAATATTTCATTTGTAATTGCTGCTTGTCTTGCTTTGTTGTATTGAAGCGTTAATGATCTTTTTAATTCTCCGGCGTTATCTGTTGCTTTATGCATTGCAGTCATTCTTGCCCCATGTTCAGATGCATTAGAATCTAATAATGCTTTAAAAAGTTGAATCTTTAATGTTTTTGGTATTAGGTCTTCTATTATTTCTTGCTTTGCCGGTTCAAAAATATAGTCGCCCGGGGTTTTGTTCTCTTCTTCAGGCGTTTCTATTGGTAGAAAGACCTCCTCCATAACCTGTTGGTTTGCCGCGTTAATAAACTTGTTGTAAACAAACACAATTTTATCAAATTCTTTTGAAGCAAAAAGTTGCATTAAGTTTTCCGCTATTTTCGCATTGTTTTCAAAAGATAATTGATCAAAGATGTTTTCTACCGGCTCTAGCTCTTCATTGATATAATAATACTCTGTTTTTTTAAAAGCATCTTTTATTTTTTTTCCCAAACAAAGTACTTTTACATTATTTTCTGAAAATTTGCCATGAATAAGAGCGTTTACTTCTTTGATAATATTATTGTTAAACGCTCCACATAGCCCTCTATTTGATGTAATACCAACAATAAGAATATTTTCAACATCTCTAACTTCAGAGTACGCATTTTCTGATAAATCAAGTGTAGCACTCAAATTGCCAAGAATTTCCTGAAGTTTTTCGGAATACGGTCGCATTTGTGTAATTGCATCTTGCGCTCTTTTTAATTTTGCTGCAGAAACCATTTTCATCGCTGAAGTGATCTGCATTGTTGAGCTTACAGATGTAATTCTATTTCTGATTTCTTTTAAGTTTGCCATCTTCCTTTTTCTTAAATAGTGAAACACAAAAGTGTTTCATTTTTCTAATATTTAGTAGTTAGTATTTTATATTCCCAGGGGTTGAATTTTAGAGTCTCATTTTGTTTAAATTGTGTATTTTTATTATCCCGAAAAATTCATAAAAAAGTTCAAAATTGGGCATAAAAGTCTTATCTTTAAGGTGTTAAAACAAAAAACATCAACTTTAAAAACACCCAATTTTGAGCAATAAAGATACAGCATTTTATCGAGGAAATCAATCAATAATCGTAGATTTTTCAGCAGAAGAAATTAGCACTGATGGTTCATTAGTTTTACTTGA
>JALWLM010000565.1 GCA_027084145.1 Crocinitomicaceae bacterium
AATTCCTTGCGTGTCTTTCTCTGTTAATGATACGCATTCTATTTCAACCGCTCTTTCGTTCTCAAAAGCTACATTTATTCTTGCTTCGTTTTCTGAAATATAAATTTCTTCAAAACCGAGTTCTTCAATAGCGTAATCCATTGCTTCATCATAAGTTTGAAATACTTTTTTTCCGTAAGTGTTTGTGATTTTTTGATTGTTAATTTGTAACATAACTTTGCTTTTTTTATTGGTTAATTGCACCACAAAGGTAAAAAAACTTTTTTTAATCTACAAAACTTTTTTTAATTTTTTTTTTTACTTTTTTTTGCAAGTTTTTTGTGAGCTTGCGAGTTTATTAAGTTTATTGCATAAAAAAAAGACGCTGAAAATTCAACGTCTTTTTCGGGTAAAGGTAAAGATAAAAGCAAAGTTTGATGATATAGGATGAAAAAACCCTGTTTTGCTACTGCAAAGGTATTAAAATATTTTTAAACCAACTTTAAAATTATAAAAAAACATATTATTGTAATAGTAAACACCAACGCCATATATCCTTTTGCTTGATGTTAAATCCATTTTAAAGCCCGTAAACAAATAATCTTTTCTGAATGATACATTACTACTAAAATACAGATTTAATTTATTTCTGCTTAAATTTTGGCTATCAGTAAGCGAATATCTTGATAAAATAGAAGTGTCATCTTTCAACGTATGCAAATTTATTTTCATTTCTTTGTATTGAACGCCTGATAATAGCTTGATTTTTGATATACTATCTCGTAAAGATTTTATTTTTTGTTCCAAATACAAAACACGAAAATAAAGACGCTTTTCATTTTGCACAATCTTTGATAATTCAATTACTTGTGAATCTGTATAGCAATTATTTTTCGTTATGGTATCTTGCTCTTGCGAGTATCCTGCGAGCTTGCTCAATAGTAATATCAGTATCAGGACGTATTTCATATCTTTTGATGTTATTTAATAAAGAGTCAGTTTGAATAAGCAAAGAATCAACCCCCTGTTGCAAACTTTTATAATTTTCAATATAAAGTGTCGCCAAGCTGTCAATTTCTTTGTGTCGTTGTTTAATTACCTGCGATTTTAATTCACTTATCTGTAAGTGTAGAGAAACGATATAAAAAACCAACCCGCCGGCAATAAATAATATTATCCATTCCTTAAACCTTGTCATAATCTCGTATCTCGATTGTTGTTTCTGTTAAACCTTTCAATGCTTGCTCGAATTGTTTTGTCGTGCTTCTACTATTGGTTACGTCTATCAAACCGTCCTTATTCAAATCTTTTAATCTTAATCCGGGAACTATACAGCCGTTTATCTGATTCCAATAATTAGCCGAATGAATGCGAATACCTGAACGATTAGGAACTTCATCGACCAACCACATATATCTTCCAAATTTTGGAGAATATGTAAGTTTTAAAGGATAAATCCCTGCCGTTATGCGTGAAATGTTTCGTTTATTATTCCTGTCGCCACGTTCTAAAACTATCGAAGCAAATATAGGCATACCGGTTTCATCGGTTACATAAAGATAACCGATGCTTTCCTTATCATTATGCCAAACTCGATTTATAAATACTTTCCTTATCATTATCCTATGAATTTAGCCATTAAAAATTTCAGAAACATCAAAACAATAGATATTACAGCCCCGCCAATTACACCCCAAACACTCGCTTTCGCTTTATAAATCTCTTCTCGCATTAATAATTGTTGAAGCGTCTTATCCATTTTGTTTACTTTCTCAACGAGTCCAATATCATTAGTCTTGTTATCGCTCTCCAAGATAAACAAGATTCTATCTACTGATGATTTTAAGTCGTATAAAACTTTCTTTTGTTCAGGTGTCATTTTTCAAAATCTTTTTTAGTGTTATTAGTGTTATAATTATGGCAC
>JALWLM010000566.1 GCA_027084145.1 Crocinitomicaceae bacterium
ATACTCTTTTTAACTTATCGTTTATTCTTTTTACCTCATCAAAAAAACCGTTAATTACTTCTTTTTTTGTTTTATTCTGAGAATTTAAAACAATGTCGGCATTTGAAGAATAAAAAACATTAGAGTAGATATCATCCACAAAATTAAAAGGAACGCTTGAAATATTTGCAAAATCAGCCGACTGATTAAAATACTGTGCAGTATAATATGTAAATGAAGGCAACATATCTTTTAACTGGTCATAAATATCGTCTTTATTTTTATTCTGAATTGCAAAATATACTTCCTTATTAAAAGCTCCAAGGGTAATCATCAAAAAAAGCGCAAGTCTGGTTTTTCCTGTTCCCATCGAGTAAGCGTAATTGATTACTTTTAAATCCTTATTGGTTAAAAACATTATGGCACCGTTTAATGCATCTTGAAACTGTTCTGAAGACAGTCCGACTATATCAATCCCCCAAGTCTCAAATCCTTTATATGCCCTTTTTAATATTTCTTTTCTTTTTCTTTCGTCTTTTTCTTTCATAATTTCAATAAGGTTAAATTTAATTTTTTCAATCATAATAAAAGAATTGGTTTCTTTTTTGACCGCTTTAATCAGCGTTTCGTATTTTTCAAGTATATGTTCTATTATGGTTTTTATCTCTTCTTCCTGATCTGCGTTATTAACCTGCAAATCAATTAATATGCTGTTTAATTCGTCTCTTCTTTCATAAATTTTTAAAGGCTCTGAAAAGAATCTAATGAGCACGTTTTTTTCAACCGGCGGTATATTTGATTGTTTTATGGTTTTAACCAGTGCGTTTATATCTTTTTGAAAAACATCCCTTCCTGCAAGTTCTTTATAAACGTATGTAGAAAGTTTATAAAGCGCTTCTTTGTCTTTTTCATTCTCAATACCTCTGACTTCTGTTATGCCGTTGTATTTGCCGAGAAAGCTGTATGAAAGTTTTTCCATCTCGGCAAAATTGTTTTTATACAGCTGTTTGTAAAAATTATATTGTGTTCCCGCAATGGATTTCACCAGCTCGAAAATATGTCTTGATGACAGGCTTGGAGTTTTGATAAAATCTTCGGCTTTCCATATTCCTGATTTTTCAACAAACTCTTTATATAACGTTTCGGAAAAATTTAACGCACTTAACTGATTAAGTTCTCTGTCGATAAAAATAGGTTTAAAAAGCTGTTCTTTAATCACTTTCTTCGGATAATGTTCCTCTATGCCTAAAACAAGGAAATCGGCTTGTTTAACCGTTTCTTCAAGAAGTTTGAAATTGTTTTCGGCGTATTTGTCAATTGCGTTTTTTTCTTTTAAAAATTCTTTTAGTTTTTCTAAGAAGTATTTTTTGTCTTTTTCATCTCTTAAATCAAAATTAGGAAGATAGCCATATTCAAGCATTCCGAGATTTTCTTTATTTATTTTTTCCGTTTTAAATTCGTCACCTATATTTTTACTGCCCTCTGACGGTTTGATTAAAATTCCTTTGGTCATTATGTCAATGTTGTTTTTTTTAGCGATTTCTTTGAACAGGCTTTTTTTATCCGATATCATTAAAAGCTGGGCGGAAACCGGATCGCTCAAAAGATCATATATACTTTTTAAATTAACGCTTTCCGAACCTTTTTTCTTAAAAACTGACGGGTCTTCAATAAAAGGCTGATGCGGAGAAATTTCCCCAAGCGGTGTTAAAAAAGAGAGGTAGTCTTTAAATTTAAACATACTTTTTTTGATTTTAATATTTTCTATCTGTCTTAATTCTTCTTGAATACCGGTATAATAAAACTCTGCCGGAATTCCCTGATTGTTTAACATTATATTTTTAAATCTGACGGAAACATTATTGTTTACAACATTCACATCTGAAAAATCATAAACCCTGACCGCTGATACTTTAAAC
>JALWLM010000567.1 GCA_027084145.1 Crocinitomicaceae bacterium
CAAACATGGGGGTAAAGGCTGTTTTAGCAAAAGGGTTTGCAGAGGGAGGTGCAGGGATGACGGATTTAGCTCAAGCGGTAGTAGATGAAGTTGAAAATGGAAACAATCAATTTAAGCCTTTATATGATTGGAATTTGCCAATTACTGAAAAAATAGAGATTATTGCAAAAGAAATTTATGGCGCAGATGGTGTTGATTATGCAAAAAAAGCACAAACCGATCTAAAAAAAATTGAAAATCTTGGTTTGTCTAATCTTCCTGTTTGTATGGCTAAAACACAAAAATCTTTTTCAGATAACGATAAACTATTAGGAAGACCAAAAGGATTTAGAGTAACCGTTCGAGAGTTTGAGTTTGCTGCCGGCGCAGGCTTTGTAATTCCTATTTTAGGAAAAATGATGCGTATGCCCGGCCTTCCTGCAACACCCGCTTCTGAAGGGATGTATATTGATAATAATGGTAAAATTTCAGGGTTATCTTAATCCAATACTTTTTAAAACAAAGCGGCGGAAACGTCGCTTTTTCTTTTCCATAATCATTAAATATGATTATTTTTGTGCGCTAATTAAAAGTCCGTGATTCATAAAATCAAAACATATTTAATTTTCACAAAGTTTAGGCTTTCTGCGCTTGTTATTCTTTCTGCTCTTTCCGGTTATCTTTTTGTCGGGGAAAACGATATAAAGACTATTGTTCACTTAATGCTTGGAGGTCTTTTGGTTACAGCTGCTTCTAATGGAGCTAATCAAATTTGGGAAAAAGACCTAGACAAGTTAATGAAAAGAACCTCTTCACGTCCGCTTCCCGCAGGGAAGATGACTGTCATAGAAGGGGTAATCGTTGTAAGTATTTGTTTGGTTTTAGGCTTGTTCCTTTTATATAAAATAAACCTGCTTTCCGCTCTTTTAGGAATGTTGGGTTTTTTCCTTTATGTATTTGTATATACTCCTTTAAAACAAATTACTCCTTGGGCTGTTTTTGTCGGGGCAATCCCCGGAGCAATCCCCCCCATGTTGGGTGCTATTGCTCATACAAATAGTTTTGGCCTCATTCCCGGAATTTTATTCTTTGTTCAGTTTACATGGCAGTTTCCTCACTTTTGGGCAATTGCTTGGGTAATGTATGATGATTATCAAAAAGCCGGGTTTTCATTGCTGCCCTCCAAAGAGGGAAAATCAAAAAACTCTGCTTTTCAAATCGTTGTTTACTGCCTTCTTTTAATCCCTTTTAGTGTGGTTCCGTGGTTACTGGGCCTTACAGGAACAGCTTCTTTTGTTATTGCTATCCTTTTTGGAACCGGTTTCTTTTATTTGGCTTATAAACTGTTTTTATCTTTGTCAGATAAAGATGCGAAAAAACTAATGTTCGCTTCTTTTATATATCTTCCCATTATTCAATTTACTTATGTGTTTGATAGAATTGAACCTGCAATCACTCTTTTTTTAAACAAATAATATTATGGAAAACACCCCTGAATACAAAAAACGTTTAGATAAAGCAAAAATAAATATTGTCTTTATTGGAATGTTTAGTGTTGTAATGCTTTTTGCAGGATTAACATCTGCTTATATTGTATCAATGGGAGACTCTTTTTGGCTTAAAGTTCCTCTGCCTAAAGCTTTTTGGATAAGTACTGCTATCATTTTACTAAGCAGTGTTACATTCTATTTAGCAGAAAAGAGTATTTATAATGGTAATACTCAAAAATTAAAATTATTCCTACTTATCACCTTTGTACTCGGTTTGTTGTTTGTCGTTTTTCAATTTAAAGGATATAAAGAACTTGTTAATAAAGGAATTCATCCTGTTAATAATCATATTTTAGTCACTGAGGGTCGTTACGGAGATTACTATAAGGTTCTTTTTAATAACGATACAATCCATGTTAATGG
>JALWLM010000568.1 GCA_027084145.1 Crocinitomicaceae bacterium
AAAGGCCTTGAACAACAAAAAAAGTTTTCATGGAACAAAACAGCCCAAGAAACTTGGGCTGTTTTAGATAATTTTCTGAAATAATCAGTGTTTACCTTTTAATTCCGAATTCAAAGAATTTACGATCATCTTTAACATCATAAACTTTTCTTAATGCATTAGAAATTTTTGCATCAATTCCTCCTTTTAGTTGTTGCTCTAATTTTTCTTTCTCCGCAGAATAATCAGATACCGCCGGAGCTTTTTGTGTTTTCTTAATCAATACAACATAAACTCCCGAATTCCCTTCTAAAGGAACGGTCATTTGTCCGTCTTTTAATCCGGAAAAAATTGCTCCTATAATTTTAGGTTCATATCCTGCTCCTTGAATTTGAGCTTTTGCAAAAACCACTTCTGCGGACTGTATTCTTGCTCCCGGATTTTTCTTAACAATTTCATCTAATAATGATTTTGCTCCAACCATTTTAGCGATTAAACGTTCTGCTTTTTTCTTTTGTATAAGATCGTTACGCATTCTCAATTTTACATTTTCAAAGCTTGGAGTTCCTTCCTCTTTAATTGAAGATAAAATTGCTATAATATATCTGTTTTTCTCTTTAATTGGAGAATCTATCAACTCTCCTACTCCTGCCCCGTCTTCGTAAGCCAACCTCAACAATTTTGCTTCAGATAACGGATTGGTAAAACCATAAATTTTAGGGTTGTTTTCAGGAATGTTTAATGTCCTTGGGTAATATCCCTTTTCTCTGGCAATAGAGTCAAACATTTCTACCTTTTTATAAGGATCGTCAATCTTAGAAAGTTTTTCGTCTATCTCATAAAGGAGGTCGTTTATTTCTCCATCCAATTTCTCTATTGTTTCAAAACTAGGTTTTAATTCTTTCTCTACAACTGTCAATATCGGGTACTTCACTTTTTCTTTTTCCAATACTTCAATAATATGGAATCCATAATCTGTTTGTACATAACCGATTTTCCCTACAGGATTTTCTTTTGCGAACTTACTGAACTCGGGAACCATTTCATAATCCATAAAATCTTCATATTTCCCTCCTGTATTTTTTGATCCCGGGTCTTCAGAATACTTTAATACATATTCAACAAAATTATCCTTATTGATTAATGGTAATAATGAATCTACTTTTTTCTTCGCGGCTTTTACCGCAACAGTGTCATTTCTAGGTGCAGCAATTAAAATATGACGCACAGTTAATAAATCCTCATTGAACCCTTTTACTTTTGCAATTCTTGTTTTAGGTCCGTCTTGATAAGGTCCTATTATTTGTCCAAGATGTGCGTTTTTAAAGACGGTATCCATGTGAGCGGGATAAACTAACCCTCTCTTCATCGCTTTTTGGTCCGTATCGGGCTTATAGGTCGCCATCGATGTGCTAGAATAGAAGTTAAAATCACTATTCTTTCTGTCTATTACAAATAAAGAGTCGTTTTCGGCCTTTTCAAATCGAGCTTTCAAATCTGCAATCATTTTATTAAACTCCATTGAGTCTTTAGCTGATGGTACAATTGAAACATCAAAATATCTAACATCTCTTGAAGGTACTCTCACTTGATACTTTACATCGTCTTTGTTTTTCTCATAAAACGCTTTAACCTCTTCATCTGTTACTTTGATTTCTTCATCAGGTATTGTATTGTACCTCTGTACTACAAAGTCAATTGATTTTACTTCTTTTTGTGCAATGTATTCATTTTTTGCCTCAAGGTTGGTAACATATAACCCTTGCTTAAGGATGTTAAAGTATTTGTCTTCTTTTCTTTTCTGTTTATAATATTTTTCTGTTTCTTCCCACTGTGCTTTTACTTCAGGGTCTTCTGCGTTTTGCATTTGCTCAATTCTTGCTCTTAGCATGTTTTCAGAAAATTGAC
>JALWLM010000569.1 GCA_027084145.1 Crocinitomicaceae bacterium
CCGCAAAACCTCTTCCATGCTCTCCAGCTCTTGCTGCTTCAATAGCTGCATTTAAAGCTAGTAAATTTGTTTGATCTGCTATTTCTTTTATGATTTTCAATACATCTTTGATTTGATTTGTTTGATCTGCTAAAGATGCTATTTGATTTGAAAGATTGATTTCCTCTTCAGAATTTTTATTAATGTTTTCTATTACTTCGCTTAATGAATTTGTCATTTCTTCTAAAACTTGATAAGTTGTTTTCAAATCTAATACGGTAGTGGTCACCATTTCTTCTGCTATACCCAATTTCTCAGTAACTTCTTCAGTTAAGTGACTTGAAACTTCTATATGTTCTGCTTGCTTTTCAGAGTTCCTTTTTACATGAGTTGCTAATGAAGTTGTTGTATGTACAGCTGAGTTCACATTATTTGAAGTGTCATTTATGTTTATCATACTTTGATTAACTGTTTTTCTAAAATCGTTGTAAGCATCAGCAATTAATTTTAATTCATCTTTTGTATTTATTTCTATATCTTTAGATAAATCCTTACTTTCTGCAATTTCTTTAAATTGATCTACCACCGATTTTACAGCTGTAGTAATTGATTGATACATTGAAAGGAACATAGTTGCTAAAACCAAAAAAAAGAAAACTTGTACAGCAATTGCGATATTCCTTCTTTTAGCTAAGTGATCGATTCTATCTTGTAATAATTTTATAAGTTCTTTATCAGAATACTTATAAAGTTTAAGAGATGATGAAATAACATCTGTTCCCTGTTTAAAATATTTAGCTGGAGGAACTAAAAAATTTTCGTGTATTATATTGTTTGCCTCTGTTAAAAATTTATTCGACTTTAGATTTAATTTATTGAAATTATCGTTCAACTCTTTTTTTAAAGTTGGATTATAGTCATAAGCTCTTTCAAATCCTTCTTTTACATCTTTTAAATTGCTTTTTATTAGAGATGTAAATGTGTTCAACTTAATTTTTTCTTTTAAAGTCTTACTTTTTTTTGCAATCATTCCACTACCAAGTCCTCTTGATTTCCCAGTTGCTTCCGTTAAATTCGGTATACTCAAGACAATTGTATTTACTAAATAATGTGCATCAATATCTGGATCCACTATCAGATGAGATATATTTGCTATTTTAATCACAAGTCCTAACTCTTTTTGAACTATATTGGTGTATTTCATGAATGTTGTTAATCTATCGTAATTTTGGAAAGTTTTAATCATATCACAAATATTTCTTTTTATATCATAAAAATCATCTAACACTTCAAATTGAGATTGATGTATTTCTTTTTCTAAAATTTTCAAATCATTTTTCACTTTTTGTTGTTGATTTAAAACTTTTATTTTAAAATTTTTCGCTCCTCCTTGATATGCTGAAGTCATACCTCTTAATTTTTGTGTATCTGTAATCAAATTTTGCGCGTAAGGCAATAGTTTTGCACCAATGATTTCTTTTTTCGTAAATTCTATTTGCTTATTGTATTTGTATACAATTTCATATATGATAAATATAGAAAGAAATGCTACTAATGTTCCCATGATTAAGAATTTTACTGTATATTTCATATTATCCATTAATTTTCTAAATAAAACCATTAATTAATCTCCTATTTTTCTAAGAAATGTTAAATATGGTAATTTGCAAGGTAGTTGGATTGGATTTAAATTACCACTATGAACTGAGTCTAGTTCTTTTCCCGAAATTGTAACAATTTTATTTAATTTTAGATAGTATTTATTTTCTTTTTGAAAGATTTCTCCAATTTCATTTTTACAATGAGTTATATTAGCATCTTTTGGAGCTACAATTTCCAAAACATCATTTGGAAGGGTTTTATACTTACACATAAAAGTTTCTTCATCTTCATTCACAATTCCAGCA
>JALWLM010000570.1 GCA_027084145.1 Crocinitomicaceae bacterium
TTTTTTTTTTTATAATTATTTTTTTTACCAAATCCTTACAATCTTTTCTTTTGGGTTTCTCATAGGACTTCCTTCCGGAATATCAAATGCATCAAAAAACTCAGGCATGTTCATTAATATTCCATTAACTCGATACATTCCCGGAGAATGAGGATCATTTAAGAGCATTTCTTTCAAATATTCAGGCTTATACTTTATTTTCCATAATTGAGCATATGCAATAAAAAATCTTTGCTCCGGAGAATAATTATTTATTTTTTCTCCTTTTTGAAATTCTTCTGTATTTTTATAGGCGTAAAAAGCCATTTTTATCCCTCCTAAGTCTGCAATATTTTCTCCCATTGTCAACTGTGGATTAACACAATGTCCTTCAAATGGACAAAATTTCGCATAAGTTTCTCCCAAAAGAGCAGATTTTTCTTTAAACTTTTTCAGATCTTCTTCTTTCCACCAGTTTTGCATTGAACCATCAGGACCGAACATTGACCCCATATCATCAAAGCCATGTGTCAATTCATGACCGATAACCATTCCTATTCTAGCATAATTCACGGCATCTTCATAAGATGGGTCAAAAAACGGAGCTTGCATAATTCCGGCTGGAAAAACAATTTCATTATTTAATGGATTGTAATAAGCATTAACCATATGTGCCGGCATTTCCCATTCATTTTTATCTACGGGCTTGTTTAATTTAGAAATATTCTTTTTAAACGAAAAAGAATTTAAAGCATTAACATTTGAGACATAATTGTCTTTCTTGATGTCAAGAGAAGAAAAATCTGTCCATTTCGTTGGATACCCTAATTTTCTTGTAATTGCTTTTAATTTAATAATTGCTTGTTGTTTAGTAGCATCACTCATCCAGTCTAATGCTTGAATTTGCTGCTCAAATGATTTGGTTAAGTTATCTACCAATACATTGATTTTATAAGACGCTTCATCCGAGAAATAACGAGCGACAAAAGCTTTTCCTAAGAGCTCTCCTATTTCTGAATTCGTAATTTCTACAATCGCCCTCTCGTTAACCGGCTTCATTTCTTTTTTTCCTTGAAGTACTCTGCCATAAAAATCAAAATTTGCTTCTACCAAATCTTTATTCAAATAAGATGCATAATGATTCAAAACTTTCCAAATCAGATAGTACTTCCACTCTTGTATTTTTTTACTTTTTATAAAATCTTCGACCGATGCCATAAAACGTGTCTGCCCAATAATTAAAGAGTCAAACTCTGTAAGATTGATTAAATCATAATACTTGGAAATATTAAACCTTTCCATTTTTTTAATGATATCTTTCTTCGCATATTTGTTATAGATTTTATTAGGATCTCTTAGCTCTACAGGAGACATCATTGACTTTGCTAAATCTTCTTCAAACTTGAATGTATAATGTGAGAACTCCTTTGCCTCTTTTTTCCCCATACCTGCAAGCATCCACACCTTTTCCATATAGGTCATATAAGGTTCCATTATCTCTCCTTTTAGTTCTGTATAGTACTGTTTATTAGGTAAACCTATTCCTCCTTGAAACAAAAATAAAATGTGTTTTTCAGGATTTTTAAAATCTTGTGAAACACCTATAGAAAAAAGAGAGGAAATCCCCAATTTATGATGCTCTGCAACAATTTCATTTATTTCCTCAGGTGAAGACATTTGTTGAATACGGTCAATCAATGGATAAATAGGAGAAACTCCTAATTTTTCTCTTTTAACTGAATCTTTAAATGATGAATAATAATCTCCTAAAATCTGTTTTAAATCTCCTTTTGTTGATTTTGTCTTCTCCATTTCTTCGAGAAGATTCGTCAATTTCTTGATATTATTTTTTTGAAGTTCATTAAAACTTCCCCAACGAGATTCTGTTGCAGAGACTGTTGTCTT